>NZ_JJQL01000057.1:0-21038 GCF_000979975.1 Methanosarcina sp. 1.H.A.2.2 | reverse complement strand
AAGATGTACTTTTTTTGGGGAAACTATTCTCTGGCTTAATTGGCAGAAAAAATGGAAAATAAGTTCCAGTTAAAGAGTGAGTTTAAGAGGACCCTATAAATTTTTTATGGTTTAAGCTGCAAGTCGCAAAAATGGTATATACAGGATACCTGTGGCTGTGGGCAGGAGGACACTCAATAAATTATTGTGGATAGCTTCAAAGCAGTTTATTTCTTTTGTTTTATCTTACTTTACACGTATAGGTATGCAGTTTACAGCTTTGGCAAATGCTCGAAAAAATATGAGTTTAAGGACCCTGCCCTGCATCCTAATTTTATCTCAAAATATAATGGCTTAATATTGACCTTTATCTATTATCAGGAAATCATGCAGTCAGGGCGGAGAGTTTTACTTAATTCATAATTTTGTTTAAATGTATGGATATTTATCCATAAGATCCAGGTCTAAACACACTTCTTTTTCTTTTTCTTTTTCTTCTTGAAACATAAAAATGATGCTAATAACTGTAATGGGCTTGAGTATCTACCTGAATTATACAGAAATTTCTGTTTCACTTCGCAACATTTATATATAATTCTATCTGATATATATATATATATTAGATATCTGCACTTTAACTTTTGTCATGGACAAAGCTTTATGCTACCCAGTTGCAGGTATGTGATTTTGCTTCCTGCAGCTGTCGGTGATGTGTATGAATGTCAGTAAAAAACTGTTTATAGTTACATTCACAATGTTTGCTTTGTTAACTGTACTTTTAATAGCTGCATCTCATACCATCCTTTTATCGAGTTTCTCTAATCTTGAAGCTCAGGATACTATCAAGAATACGGATAAAATCGAACAGGCAATTGCCTGGGAAGCTTTGTCTATCGACAGAACCGCAAGGGATTGGGCTTACTGGAACGATACATATAAATTCGTAAATACCTTAAGCCCTGAATACATAGAGTCGAACTTGGACGAAAATACCCTTTACGATCTGGACCTCAATGTTATGCTTTTTGTAAATAAATCCGGGGTCGTGGTCTATTCAATGTCTGTAGATCTGGTAAACGGGACAAATGTTCCGATTCCGACAGGGCTTCTGGAGAGGATTGACAGTGGGCTCCTTATGCTTCGGGAAAATAGGGATTATATGCAGGGAGTCATACTTCTTGAAGAGGGACCGATGCTTATCGTTGGCCGCCCCATTCAGGCAGGTTTCGAAGAAGGTCCTTCTGCGGGAACTCTAATTCTCGGAAAATATATTGACAGCTCTTACATTGCCTCTCTTGAAGAGCGTACCCAGTCTTCCCTATCTCTCTATACTTTAAATGAGGAAATGCCCCCGGACTTTCAGGATGCATTTGATGAGGCTGTCAGTGGAGGGGGAAGTGCTGTTAATATTCTTGGAGATGAGAGGGTAGCCGGGTATTTCATACTAAGAGATACTACCGGGGAGCCTGCAGCCATCATGAGAGCTGATTATCCCCGTGAACTCTATGCACAGGGTAAAAAGACTCTGAATTATATTTACGGTTTCCTGCTGCTCAGCGGGATATTTATGGGAACTGCGACCAGGTTCAGCCTGGATCGTCTCCTTGTATCAAGGCTAATTGCTATTGACAGTTTTCTTGACAAAGTAAAAAGAGAAAAAGACACCTCAAAGCGGCTGGAAATGGAAGGTGAAGATGAGATCCACAGGCTTTCAAAAGGTATCAATGAAATGCTTTCCAGCATCAGACTTGCTGAGCAGGAGCTTAAGTCCAGGGAGTATGAAAAAAAGTTTATTCTCGATTCCCTTGAAGAAATAGTGGTGCTCAGAGATCCGAACTTCAATATTCGCTGGGCAAACCAGGCTGCCCTCAAAAACAAGGATCTGCTAATGGTTGAGGCTAAAGAATTGACCTCTGATAGCCCTCAGGCTGCGGATAAGGACATTATCCCGAAATCCCGATATCCCCAGGCTCCCGGCTGGACGGATCAGGAGTTTACCTCTTATGAGGGAAAGACCTGGCTTCTCAGGTCAAAACTCGTATGTGACGAAACCGGAGATACCATTGCAATTCTTGAAACCGGGGTGGAAATTACGGAACGGAAGAAATATGAAATTGAACTCTTCCGTGCAAAACAGGATGCTGAAGTCGCAAACCATACCAAGAGCGAGTTCCTTGCAAACATGAGCCACGAACTGAGGACCCCGCTTAATTCAATAATAGGCTTCTCCGACCTTTTATATGAAAAGGTTTACGGGAACCTTAATGCAAGACAGCTCAAGGCTGTCGGAAATGTCTCATGTAGCGGAAAAAACCTGCTAAACCTGATTAATGAGATCCTTGACCTTTCAAAAGTAGAAGCCGGGAGCTTTGAACTGCATTACAGTACTTTCTGGCTGGCTGAAGCACTTGCTGAAGTTCGGGATATGCTATTTCCATTTGCCGCCAGCAAAGGAATAAAAATAGAATTTGAGCTTGAAAATAGCCTGCCCAGAATTTCTGCAGACAAGGAGAGAATCATGCAGGTTCTCAGTAACCTGATGACAAATGCAGTCAAATTTTCAAATGAAAACGGGTGTGTAAGAGTTAAAGCAACACAAAGCAACGACTTTATACAGATAGCCGTAGCTGATGACGGAATAGGTATTGCGGCAGCTGACCACGACAAGCTCTTCAAGCCTTTCAGCCAGATAGACTCTTCCTCATCTAAAAAATATCAGGGAACCGGACTTGGTCTTGCCCTTATAAAAGAAATTGTGCAGCTCCACGGCGGCAGTGTCTGGTTTGAAAGTGAGGTCGGAAAAGGGAGTACCTTTGGTTTTTCGATTCCCCTAAAAAGGGGAAAAGCTGATTTGTAAGCTCTAAATCCCTCTGACACTTATATTTATTATTTCATAGTTTTGACTTATTTTCCGGCTAAATTGCTTATAGGTTTGCGGCTATTTCAGATTATGTAATTAATTAAAAGAGGGATAGGCGAGATCTATGAGAATTTTCAAATTTTTATGTTTATTTTCCGTCGAATACCCCGCTAGCTTGCTGCGGGGTGCGCCAGCGCAACTTTGATTAAAATCTTTAACCTGAAAAATATTTCCATATTGTAACCTTTTCAGGTGCCTTATTCCGAAACCTCGAAGCTTGAATTTCCGATGCTTTTTACCTTTTCCAGTGCAATGCCGGATTTCTCAACATTTTCGAGAGCTTTTGATGCAGCTTTTCTTACGGCAGTGTCAGGATTCTCAAGTGCTCTTGCAAGACCTGAAATTGCTTCAGGCGTGCCTATTTTTTCGAGTGCAGAGATTACCGCTTTATGTATCAAAGCCTCAGGGTCTTCAAGGATTTTTATCAGTTCAGGAACAGCTTCTTTTGCCTTCAGGTCTCCAAGTGATACTGCCGCCGCCTCCTGCACAGTACTTTTTGTATCATGGAGAGCTTTCAAAAGCCCTGGAATAGCTTCTGTTTTTCCTGTCTTTCCAAGTCCCAGAGCTGCAGCCTCCCGGACCGAATTGTCAGTGTCATCAAGGGCCTTAACCAGACCTTTAACGGTTTCAATCGTCCCGATTTTCCCAAGGGCACTTACTATTATTTTCCTTACAGGACCATCGTAGATATCAAGGGCTTTTACAAGGCCCAGAGCGGCTTCAGGGGAAGCGATATCCACAAGGGCATCCGCAGCCCGGCTTCTCAGATACCAATCTGAATCATCAATCTCCCTCAAAAGGGCGGAAACGGCTTCAGGTGTGCCTACTTTCCAGAGAGCTTCTATTGAAGCCTTTCTTACGTTTCTGTCAGAAGAATCCAGTGCCTTTACAAGAACGGGTACTGATTCTGATGCACCTATTATTTTGCGGAGGGCTTCTGATGCCGCCTCCTGTACTGGTTGTCTTGAATCCTTCAGTGTTTCCATTAGATTTGTAAGGACATCCGGATTGCCTCTTTTTCCAAGGGTTTCTACAGCTTGCTGCCTTACCCTGTTATCCGGGTCTTCAAGCGCTTTTATAAGCCCGCAGGCTGCTTCATAAGTATTTATTTTCCCAAGGGCCATTATTGAGATTTTTTTCAGGGGGCTATCTGAACAACCAAAAGTTTTCGTAAGCCCTGAAACAGCTTCTGGAGACCCAATTCTCATCAGAGCTTTTACCGATTCTTTCTGTACGAACTTATCCGAATCACTGAACCCTTTAACAATTCCGGAAACTGCCTCTGGAGTGCCTATTTTTCCGAGAGCAATTATTGCAGTCTTTTTTACAGAACTTTCAGGGTCGGCAAGCATTTTTGTCAGCTCCGGTACCGCTTCAGGGTCATTAATTGTTCCCAGAGCTTCTGCAGCAGCAGTTTTTACCTTCGGGCTGGAGTCTTCAAGTGCTTTAAGTAGAATGGGAACCGCATCAGGGTCTCCGGTTTCCCCCAGATCTTTTGCAGCAGCTGCCCTGTTCCCCGCGAAAACAGAGCGTTCTACCTTCTTTTTCAAACTCTTTGTATTCTCATTCATTTCTTTCCATCCCCAATAAATGTAAAGACCCATCTATAAATCTTGAAAAATTTCAGGCTATTTTTAATATATATTGTAAGCCTTTAAAAAATAATTATTTGTACAATGTTATTATTAGAAAGTTAGTGCTTCAGTAAGTTGAAGTTCTATTATGTGATCATTTAATTTAGAGCATGAAAATCTGCAAATTCCCCTATTAATATTTTATATAGCTTATCCCCTAACACAGTCTATTTTTTAATATATTACACTCAAAGATATAAGAACTTTTAGATTGTTGATTCTGAATAATTTAAAAACATAAAGGCTTTCAAGTCAGGCTTTCAAGAAAGGAAAGATAATATTGAAAGATAATATTGAAAGATAATAAGGAACAATTCTTTGGGAGATTCTTTCAGTAAAGGATACTGAAAACATCAATAGAGAGAAATGGTGAATGAAGGAAAATAATAGTAAGCTCCGAGTAGAATAAATAAGCTAACTGCAGGTACTGTGATATTGTCGTCCATATTTTCTATTCTTTCTACGAATGAGCATACTATTCCTGCAAGAACTCCTGCCGCCCCCATTTTTGCGCCGATAATTATGCACAGCACGAGCATACCTGCAGTCCCTTCCCAGGCTTTTGTTCTTTTATTATATTTCAGGTTCCTTATTATTCCAGTAATCCCGTCTCCGTATGCCATGAAAAGCACCGGAATCACTCCAAGCCAGAAAGTCCTGTCAATATACCAGGTAAAAAACACTATCAATCCCCAGCTCAATGTGAAATCCACATCATAAATGTTTTCCGGGTCCTGGAACCAGTACATCCGCCTGTTAAGTTTATGTGGCACATATGTCGCAAGAGCAAGCCCTAAAGCCATCACTGCCGGCAGGATAGGTTCGTGAGCAACAAAGGGGAGCAGCATTGCCGTCAACCCGCCTGCTAAAAAATGGATTGCTTTTCTGGAGAAGTATATTGAAGAATTGATTGACCTTCCCTTTTTCAGAGAAGATTCGTACACTTTTTTTGAGAGAACAAGGAGAACAAACAAATTCCAGACTGCGAGCACCGAAAATACAGGCAGGTCGGAAACTATTAATTTCCAGGGAACTTGAAGCACAGCCTCCATAACATCCCCTATATCTTTTAAATATAAGGCTTTTTGGATTTGATAAAGACCCTGATAAATTGAGCTTACTGATAAGTTATATTGAAAATGTTTGCACATCCGGTTTCCATAGTAAAATATTTTTACTTTTATTTTTTTAACTTTTTTTAAATAAAAATAGAAATGCCTAAATAATTTACACTCTTCACGCTGTTATTGGAGGACTTCTATGAAACTTAACAGGATCTTTATGGCCCTTCTTCTATCCCTGGCACTCACCCTCGCGGGAAGCGGGTGTGTCTCGCAGGGCGGAGAAATAGAAGAAGGCGAAAGTGTGGAAGCAGAGGTTGAGAGCGAGGTTTCGAACATCCAGGCAAATCCTGTGACTCCCTGGAATCCCGAACCAACCGAACCGATTATTGACCCAACTGCCTACATCCACCCCCAGGCAGCAGTAATAGGTGATGTAACAATAGGCGCCAGTGTAATGGTTTCCCCGATGGCTTCAGTCCGGAGCGATGAAGGCATGCCGATTTTTGTAGGAGACGAGACCAATATCCAGGACGGAGTTGTGCTCCATGCCCTTGAGACGATTGATGAGGAAGGCGAGCCTGTGGAAAATAATCTGGTTGAGGTTGACGGTAAAAAATACGCAGTTTACGTTGGAAAAAGGGTTTCTCTTGCCCACCAGTCCCAGATCCACGGCCCTGCCTATGTTGGAAACGACACATTCATTGGCATGCAGGCCTTCGTTTTCAAGGCTAAGGTAGGAAACAACTGTGTGCTTGAACCGACATCAGCAGCAATTGGTGTAACTATCCCTGACGGCAGATACATCTCTGCAGGTACTGTAGTAACCTCTCAGGCTGAAGCAGACCGGCTGCCCGAAATTACGGATGACTATGCCTACAGGCACACTAATGAAGCCGTAGTATATGTAAATGTCAACCTGGCTGAGGGATACAATGCATAACAACACTACTGTTAAAGTAGAAACCGTTAAAGTAGAATAATAAACAGAGCATATGGAAAAGGAAATATGCAGGAGATAAAATTTCAAAAAATTCAATGATCTTTTAACTAAAAAAACCTTTACCGAATCTTTATTTTCTTTGCCCGGAACTACCTACCTTTTCCTTCTTTCGGGCAAACTCACTATTTTGCGGTCTTTTTCTCGCAAGAGTTCTGGACTTATTGTTTCAACAAGAAAAGGCAATTTTAAAACCTGGCAAAAGACCACGCATATGTGTTATTGCGCATACCTGATGAGCACAATATATAATAAATTTAGACATTTAGGAACGGTCATAAGGTTTATTTAAAATAAATACATTATAAAAAAGAGCAAGTCTTACTGAAAATTAATTAGGAAGTAAAGGTCTTTTGAGAATTTTGTTTAAAATTAATTATTTGTTTAGAAGTAGATGGTAGGGTTCGAGTCCCTATTCTCGAGATCCCTACCTGCGATCCAACCCTGGATTGAGAGGAAACCCTATTACTCTCAATCTACTATCTTTTATAACGATGCGGTAATATATATCATCACCGACCCGAAAAACCTTTTTTGATTCAAATTTTCAAATTGGCCATATATTTTCTTTGCGATTAAACTTTCAACGGCGTTGAATATTTTAGCATAAATATAATAAAAAAGTATTTTTATAAATATCATTTACAGCACTTACGTCATCTGATAACCAGATTGTAGTTTGTTTGATAAAACATCAATCCAGCAATCTGTTATTCCACATAATATCAGTTTCCCACTTCCTTTATGCTATTTTAAGAAACTTAATGCCGGAAACGTCCCCAGGTGACCTGAGTACCTATTTTTTGACTCCTGAACCACATCTTAACCCACAGGTAAATATAAGCGCCTCCGCTAACTTATCTGGCGGTCAGTCGAAAAACAAAAAATAGTAAGGGCATCTGCCCTTTAAATAATGTAGGCTTTGAGAGGTGGAAAGCCGTTAAAATTCACGGAACAGTAACTCTGGGTGTAAGCTCCGGTAGTGAAGATATATACACGGTTACCTTCTCTCATAGTATGAGGGAATGAATACTTATGGTGCTCATAGAGGATGTCCATGCTGTCGCAGGTGGGGCCTGCAAGGATGACCTCTTCTGCACATCCTTTTTTATCACAGAAAATGGGGTATTTGATGCATTCGTCAAGGGTCTCAATAAGGCCGCCGAACTTTCCGATATCAAGATAAACCCACTTGTACTGGTTGAACCTGGCTTTCAGGGAGATCATAACGACTTCACTTACGATTATACCAGCATCGGCAACCAGAGAACGCCCTGGCTCGATAATGATTTCGGGAAGCTCTTCTCCGAAGTCGTCATGCAAAAAGCGGCGGATTTCACTGGCATAAGTCTCAAGGTCGTGGGCCTGAGCCTGATATTTTGCGGGGAAGCCTCCACCGAGGTTAATCATTTTCAGCTGAATTCCTTTTTCGGCCACTGCTTCAAAAAGGTATTTGCACTTGGAGATTGCATTGTCCCACTGCCCGATATCCCTTTGCTGGGAACCAACATGGAATGAAAGCCCATAAGGTTCAAGCCCGAGCTTTTCGGCTTTCAGAATCAGTTTGTATATCAGGTCCGGATGGGAGCCGAATTTTCTCGAAAGTGGCCAGTCTGCACCATCACTTTCTGTAAGGATCCTGAAAAAAACCCTTGAGCCGGGAGCTTTTCGGGCTAACTTTTTCAAATCACTTTCTGAATCAGTAACAAAGAGCCTTACTCCTTTCTCATAGGCATAACCTATGTCCTTTTCTTTTTTGATCGTGTTTCCATAACTTATCCTCTCGGGCTCTACCCCGAGCCTTAGCAACTGATCAAGTTCGTAAACAGTTGCAACATCAAAGTTGGAACCTTTGTTCTTCAGAGCGAGCACTACCTTATCCATAGGATTGGCCTTTACAGCATAGTGAATTTTTGCAAAAGGCATGTGCTCTACAAGATCGTCATAACTTCGCTCTATTCTCTGAAGATCAATGATCAGAAATGGTGTTTCTTTATCCCGGGAGAACTTTTTAATTTTGTTAAAGTCTTCTCTTGGAATGAAATCCTCCAGCGGGAACTCATAAGGCTCTTTTCTCATATCTACTCCCTTTTTTAACCTGAAATTATTTGTAAGCAGAACTGAAACTTTATTATGGTCTGAGTGACAAATCCGTTTAAAAACTATTTAGTTCTATTTAGGCAGTTCTGTTTATAAATTTTTAGTATACTCCGGATTTATTTCAGTTTTGAAATTTACAATTTATAATATAGATAATCCCTGAAATAAAACGAATCAAATTGAATTTTATGTATATAAAACTAATTCTTGTTGAATATCAAGACCCAATACTAACTAAAATCGAAAAATATTCATTATAAATCGTCAGATCTTGGAAAAAAGCCAAATTAATCTTTTTTAAGCAATTAAATCTATATATATGCTTTTTTTGACTATTAAAAGCATTAAAAGCCCATTTCTAATTATTGAACATTCCAGAAACACCTGTATGTTCCGGAAATATACAGGCGCCTTTTAAACCTGAAGAAGGTATTTTAACGTATAAAAAAGAAAAAAAACACTTTTTGAGTGATTAAATAAATATTAAAGCTTTTTTAAGCCATTATTTATATAAATATCTTCTAATTTGGTTTTTTATAATTAGCTCAAATGCCTTTGTTTGAATCAACTGTATAAATAATATTTATGTCTTTGTGAAATTTACTATAAGATAACTGGAATTAAAGAAAATCAGCCAGCCGGAATCTCAGCCGACTCTTTTCTGGTTTTAAGCAGCACTATAAGTACGCTTATCCCTGCAAGGAAAAACCCGTAAACCATGACTTCTTTACTGATCTGGGAAAAAAGAAAAACAGCAGATAGAGCACCAAGAGCCGGAAACAGGGGCAAACGGCCGATGCTGAACGGCACTCTAAAAGGGCGTTTTCTTCCCGGATCGGTATATCGGAGCTTTATAAGGGAAATATTGACTATAAAAAAGACAATAAAAATCATGAAATTCGCAATATTTGCTACCGTTGTTATGTCTCCGAGGAGGATGAACAGACTCGAAAAGCATGTAATTCCGAAAATTGCAGTCCAGGGAGTCTTGAAGAAGTGGTGTACACGTGCGAAGATTTTCGGAAGCGAACCTGCGTCTGCCATGCCGTAGACAATCCTTGACCCTCCAAGCATAACCACAAGTACGGTGTTCGTTGTGGAAAAAAGCGCGATCCAGGAAAGAAGGATAAAAGCCTTATTCCCAAGAGAGACCGCCGCAACATCAGCAAGCGGAATATCTGAAATTCCGAGAACCCGAAAATCAAGCACACTTACAGCAGCTACTGCCACACAAATATAGAGGAAAACAGTGACGAAGATGGCAATAAGCAAAGCTTTGGGAGTTGTTTTCTCTGCATCTATTGTTTCCTGGGATAATCTCACAATATCCTCAAAACCCAGAAATGCAAAAATAATCAGGGCAGAAGCCTCAAAGACTCCTGAGAGGTCCGGAGCCTCAAAATAATTTACAGTACCAAGATAAGGAATTCCCACGTAAATAATAATCAGAAGTCCCGTAAGTTCTATAAGAGTCATTAAAATAGCCAGCCGCACAGATTCCTTGATGCCGTAAACCATGATAAGGCTGAGGACAATAAACAGGCTTACTGCCGCTATTATAATTCCACCCCCGAAAAGGTTACTGAAGTACCTTCCGAAGCCGAGAGCAACCGCAGAGCCGGTAATTGCTACATAATAGATAACTAGCAGCCCTACAAATAGACCCGTACGTTCTCCAAAAGCTCTTTTTGCAAACTCATACTCCGCCCCTGCTCGGGGATACATTGAAGAAAGCTCCATATAACTAAGGGCGGAAAGTGCAGCAGTAAATCCTGCAAACAGAAAGGAAAACCAGACCATATTGCCTGCAAGTCCTGCAGCTTTTCCCATCAGCACATAGATCCCGGCTCCAAGAATATTGCCAATTCCTACCAGAGTAATTTCCGGTAAACTCAGGTCCCTTTTTAGTTCAGATTCCCTTTCCATAAGAAAACCCCTTTTTCGTAAGAAAACTCCTTATCTGAAACTTGAAATCAGGACCTGAAGGTAATCTTGAAAATTGAACCTCGGGCCAGCTGAAAAGACCAGGTCCGGAAAAGCCTATAACCAGACCTACTAAACAGATCTATTATGCACTATATTCTATGCGCTATGTTCTCGAAAATTATTTTTGATATAAAGCCTTATTTTCCATAAATCATAATTTCCCCAATTATGTTTAACTTCAATAATTATATCACAGATGAAATTCTATTTATGAATTCCGGATAATAAACACAAAAGTTAAACATTTTCACAAAAGTGAAACATGTTCAGCTCGCAGAGGTAAGAATGAAGGTTGAAAGGCTAAGTTCACTTACTCGCTCAATAGACCTTGATTATCCCACAAACAGGGCAATTGTAATAATTACCCTGCTTTTCCTCTTTGGAATCTCAGGCTTTCAACTTTTCCTGGGAAGAAATATTTCTGCAGCTTTGTACTCAGGCTTAAGGGCAGGAGCAGCGGTATTTCTTGCCTGGGCATTTGGAAGGGAACTGGACCCGGACAACGAACTCTCTGCTTTTTTTGCAGCTTTTTTGGGCTGCACAGGCTTTCTATTTTTCCCGTCTCCTTTTTTGCTTGGTCTCTTCCTGGAACTCCTGCTTATTCGTATAGTTAACAGGAGTACCGGGATGCCTTCAAAAACTTCCGATTCTCTTGCGGTACTTCTGCTTTCAGGCTGGATTTCGCTGCAAGGAAACTGGATTTTTGGTTTATTTACTTCACTTGCATTTTTACTGGACTCTTTCCTTCCTGCACCCAATCGTCACAACCGTATCTTTGGAGGAGCGGCCTTTATAGTTTCAGTACTTGCTTTCTTAAAGGCTGCAGGACAAGAAAACACTTCTCTGAATATAGAAAGCACTTTTCCGGCTATTCAATCAGGCTTATTCATGCTAACAGTTTCTCTCCTTTTTATTCCCATTGTCCTTAGCTCCCGAAAAATAAAATCCGGAGGGGACATGACAGGAATTCCTTTAGATCCTCTTCGGATGCAGGCAGCTCAGCTGACAGCTCTCCTGAGTGCAGGTTTGTTGACAGCTCTAAGAGGATGGGCAGGAGCCGAAAGCCTCATGCCTTTATGGGGAGCAATTTTAGGCGTTTCCCTTTACGGATATTTGCACATGCTACTGAAAAAAATTACATAAGGATTCTCAGCCAGATTAATCCATTAGCCATATTTACCTCTCAGCCAGATTAATCCATTAGCCAGATTAACCAATTAGCCAGATTAACCGTATCTTGTTGACGTGGAAGAGCCTTGGAGTTCTTCCTGATAGGATTCTTCAGGCAGAACTCTTCCTCCTGCAATTCACGGAGTCATGCTTTCATTTTTTGAGCCAGTTCTCTGCCTATTTCCTCTACTCTTTTTAAGTCTTCTTCACCAGCTTTGCCTTTCACCTGAAGGGTTCCTACAATCTCCATTTTCAAAGGAGCCAGAATTTCTCCTGCCTGCTTCAGCGCCCCTCCACCCCAGCCAAAGGACCCGAGTACAACCCCATACTTTGCCGGTGGGTTGAGAGCTTTTACCAGAGACGTGCCGTAAAGGGCAATCGGGTGCATGCCTCCAAGAACTGTCGGCGCTCCAAGGATAAGAGCACGGGAATCAACCAGTTCTCTTGCAACATCTCCTATATCCGAGACTGCAAGATCATACATCCTGACATCCACTCCTTCTTTTAGCAAGGTTTCTGCAATTGTCCGGATCATCTCTCTAGTTGAGCCCCACATGCTCACATAAACAATAAGGGCTTTATTCTCGGTTTTTCCTGCAGTCCATTTCGCATATGGATCCATAATTCTCTTCGGGTTTTTGTAAACAGGCCCGTGGCTGGGGGCAATAATTTCGATATCCAGGTCCTTTATCTTTTCAAGAGCTCTGGCCCCCATTTTCCCGAAAGGCATCATGATTTCTCCGTAGTAGCGTTTTGCAAAAGGAATGAGGTCCTCTATATCTTCATCATAGATGCCCTGAGCTGTATGGGCTCCAAAAAAGTCGCATGGGAAAAGGATTTTGTCTTCAGGCAGGTATGTGAACATGGTTTCAGGCCAGTGGAGCCAGGGTGCTTCTATGAAACGAAGGGTCTTTCCTCCCAGATCAAGACTGTCTCCTTCAGCAACGATTTTGATCCGGGCTTCAGGCAGCTCATGGTAGAGCCTGGCCATCTTTACTCCTTTCTCAGTTGTGACAAATAGGGCATCAGGAGCTTTTTCAAGGATAAATCGAATTGCATTGGCATGATCCGGTTCGGCATGGTTCATTATCAGGTAATCAAGTTTTTCCAGGTCCGAGACCATATTGATTTTTACCTCTAGTTCCTCTTCAAAACCCGGATTCACGGTATCTATGAGGGCTGTTTTCTTCTCGCCTTTTACGAGATAAGAATTGTAGCTGGTACCCTCTGGCAGAGGGATTAAAGAATCGAACATCCTGCGGTTCCAGTCTTTTGACCCGACCCCAAAAACATTCCTCGCAATCTCTGGAATATTATAAGTTTCCATACTTTTCCTCCATTCTCCCTTATGGAATAATCAAAAATCTGCCATAGAAAACATATTGAAATCTCTGGCTGTCCCCACCAATCTTATAATTTGTTATGGTTATATTTATTAAATACCTATATCACATTCGTCCAATATATTTATTGGGCAAAAACCCTATTTTCTCCTGTCCGTCGATTCGAAAAACAGAATTATGCAGAACAAGCCCAGGATGATCATCCGCTGTTTATATTTCCTCCAAAAAATAAAAAATAGAAAACTTTATATAGACCGCAGTAAGTTATCTCTTTCCTAGTCAGGCAGAAATTTACTAAATTACGATTAATACGGCAATCATTAAGCCTGAACAATATTGTTATTGAAATGAGGCTTTGAATACTCGAATATTCCAATCAAACATATTTCAATCAATAAGAAGGGATAACAATGAAAACATCATCTGTAGAACTGAATCCGAACAGCTTGGTACAGTACCTTAAGAAGCCAGCAAACGAATTCACCAAAGACGACATCATAAAGTTCATCAAAGAAAACGGCATTAAGATGCTGACCTTCCGCTATGTTGGTGGAGATGGCAGGCTCAAAGCCCTCAGCTTCGTTATCAGAAATGAAGAACACCTTGACGCCGTGCTTTCTACCGGAGAAAGAGTGGATGGATCCAGTCTTTTCAAATACATAGAAGCCGATTCAAGCGACCTTTACGTCGTCCCGAAATACCGAACTGCTTTTGTAAACCCGTTTGAGGAAATCCCGACTCTTGATTTACTCTGTTCTTACTTCGACAAGGATGGAAATCCCCTTGCAAGCTCTGCTGAAAACATCATGAAGAAGGCTCATGCTGTTCTGAAGGATGAAACCGGGTACGAGTTAAATGCAATGGCTGAACTCGAGTATTACATCATCAGCGACAAAGAACAGATTGATACTGACTTCCCGGCTGTTGACCAGAGAGGCTACCACGAAGCAGGCCCCTTCACCAAGTTCGACCAGCTCAGGAAAGATGCCATGCTCGCAATCGCCGAAGCTGGTGGATCAATCAAATACGGACACTCTGAAGTCGGAAACTTTACCGATGAAAAATACTACTACGAGCAGAACGAAATCGAGTTCGAGACCACAAGCCTCGAGGATGCTGCTGACCGCCTGATCATCGGAAAATGGGTGCTCAGGATGCTTGCAGCCCAGTATGGTGTTTCAGTCAGCTATGCCCCGAAGATCACCGTCGGAAAGGCAGGCAGTGGACTACACATCCACATGAAGCTCATGAAAGATGGCAAGACCGCAACCGTCGAGAACGGAGGACAGCTCACCGATGCCGCAAAGAAAGCAATCGTTGGCTGCCTGGATATTGCCGGATCAATCACTGCTTTCGGAAACAGGATCCCGACATCCTACCTGCGTCTTGTACCTCACCAGGAAGCTCCAACCAATATCTGCTGGGGAGACAGGAACCGCTCTGCCCTTATCCGTGTGCCTCTCGGCTGGTCCGGGGAAGCAAGCAAGATGATCACCATCGCAAACCCGAACTACAGCGAAGAACTCAAGGACCACTCCAGCAAGCAGACCTACGAGTTCCGTGCAGCTGACGGTTCTGCTGACGTCTATCTCCTCCTCGCAGGGCTCTGTGTCGGTACCCGTCACGGTCTCCAGATGGACAATGCCCTTGAACTTTCCAAGAAACTGTACATCAGTGTAAACATCTTCAAGGACGAGCACAAGGACAGGCTTGCCGAACTTGAGCACCTCCCTGCTTCCTGCTACGAGTCCGCCCAGGCCCTGAAGAAACAGAAGGATATCTTCATGCAGTACGATGTCTTTACCGAGGGCATGCTCGATGGAATCATTGGTGGCCTTGAAGCCTTCAATGACTACCAGCTGAGCGAGAAACTCTACGGTAAGACAGAAGAAATCAAGAGACTTGTGGACACTTACATCCACGTCGCTTGATGTCGACTGTAATGATTTAAAAACAAATCTTTTTTTCTTTTTTCTTTTTTCCTGCCGGAAAAAAGAGCAGAGGCTCTGCTCCTGTGGGGCAGAGTCCCTGTAAAAAACGATTTTCCTCCTTTTGTAACTTTTTCGGTGCCCTGAAGGTACTATATATACCTCACAGGATTAAAAAGATCTAATTGAATAGTTTACTAAAAAAGGAAAGCAGCCACCGAATTGAAAATATTCATAAACTAAAGCCTGATTAACAGGAATAGCCTTCTCCGGTTGTTTGTTAACTGCGCAGTGAAGACTTATTCCCTGAGGAACAATGATTATTCCTTTGATTATTCCTTTGATTATTCCTTTGATTATTCCTTTGATTATTCCTTGATTATTCCTTTGATTATTCCTTGATTATTCCTTGATTATTCCTTATCCCTTATCTTTACAGCCGTTCCGTATGCAAGCATCTCGGCCGCTCCTGCCATTACCATGGAGGTCATGAACCTGACATTTACCACGGCATCGGCTCCCATCTTTTCGGCATCCTCAACCATGCGGTTGATCGCCTTCTCCCTTGCCTCTTCAAGCATCTCGGAGTATTCTGTCAGTTCGCCCCCTACGACGCTGCGCAGACCTGACATAATATCCTTGCCAATATGCTTGGCCTGAATGGTACTGCCACGGGCCATTCCAATGGTACGTATGATTTCTTTTCCTGCTATTGTATCTGTGGTTGCGATTATCATGTTCTCACCTAATATCTCCTTTCAATCTCCTTATCCTTGACACTTATTTTTTCCGTTATCAGGACCAGTAAAATCAGCACTATACCTGCTGCAATTGCCCCAATAGATATTTTAAGTACCAGGCTGGATTCTGTGGTAAAAATATCATAAAGGGCATATCCCACCAGCAAGATTAAGCCTGTGACTGTCAGTCCTATGCCAAGATTTCTAACTGCTGTGTTGCTGTTCATAAGAACACCTCTTCAAACAAAATTGGAAATCACCACAGAAACCCAGGTTGCTTGAGATATTCTATAAGTACAGGATATATGTCACTTTCATTATATTTATAGACATGTTTTATCTTATGTAAATTTCCTATAATGCAACTTTCCCTTTACAGAATCATGGCAGAATAGAAAAAACTTCGCAAAAACGAAAACATGAGAAACAAATGAAAAGGGAAAGAAGATAGGGAAAAGGAAAGAGGAAAAGGAAAGAGGAAAAGAAAAAGGAAAGAGGAAAAGAGAACACATCAATCATAATTTTGGAAGTTCCAATATTATGAGAACAGGTCAAAAACCTGATGTATTCAACTGTTATTTAAGTATAATATTAACCCACTGTAAGTAAATACTTATTATAGTGTGAAACATAGGGGGATGTAACTGCTTTTTAAGATGTTGCATCATAACTGAATTTTCGAAAAGTTAGATTGCATATCAAACTCTTGCTGCGTGGATGTTAACAATGGTTGCTTCAGTGAAAAATAACCCGCAAAATAGGCCGGCTGATAGTAATTGGCGAAATACGTTATATACAATAATATTTGAAGCCGACACTCCCGCCGGAAAGATTTTTGATGAAGTCCTGATTCTTACAATCCTGCTGAGTATTATTGTCGTTATGCTTGATAGCGTAAGTAATCTCGCAGCTTTATATGGCGGTTTGTTCTATTTCCTGGAATGGATTTTCACGATACTATTTACAGTGGAGTATCTTTTGCGCCTGATCTGCGTTGGTCGCCCCCTCAAATACGCCACAAGTTTTTTTGGCATCATAGACCTGCTGGCGATTCTCCCGACATATCTCGGCCTGCTTCTGCCAGGCGGCCGGTATCTGCTGGTGATCCGGAGTTTACGGTTACTCAGGATTTTCAGGGTGCTAAAACTTGCCCAGTATCTTGGCGAAGCTGAGTTATTGATGAGAGCTTTGCATGCGAGCCGGCGAAAAATAACCCTGTTTCTGTTTACGGTTTTGAATCTCGTGGTGATACTGGGCTCAATGATGTACGTCATTGAAGGTGCAGAGAGCGGGTTTACCAGCATACCCCGGAGCATCTACTGGGCAATCATAACCCTTACAACCGTGGGATACGGAGACATTGTCCCTGAAACGAATCTCGGACAGGCACTGGCCTCATTTATCATGATAATAGGTTACAGCATCATAGCGGTTCCGACAGGCATTGTCACATCCGAAATTACCTATGCAAGCAAGTACCTTAAAGGAAGGGTGTGCCAGAATTGCAGTTATGAGGGGCATGACAGCGATGCTAAATTCTGTAAGCGTTGTGGAGCAGAATTATAGAATCGCCTGTGGGATTGAAGAGCATTATCTACTTTCTTCTCTACACCCACCGTCTTGTCCATCCGATTAAAGAAGCCTGCAAGCTCATCGCCATGAGTAACCGCTTCCTCCAGAGCCTGAACTCCAAGCCTTCCGCCTGTCACACCCGGCAGAGCAGCACATGCGACATCAGTAGCAAGACCGATGTAGGTCCATTTATCAGCTTTTCCGGTGCGGATATCGTTAATGTCCATTGCAAGGAACGCTAAATCAATGGCAGTCTCAACATAATGCCCACTCGGATCAGTATACTTCACCGGATTATTCAACGCATAAGAATACCTGTTCAAAGCCTGCGGATTATAAGAATTAGGAGCAGGGTATTAGGCAAAAAAAGAGGAATAAATGACTGAATTATTGTTCAGTCAATATCAATATATTTCCTTAAATTTAATATATTAATAGTATTTTGTCTATTTCTCTCTAATATTCTCTCAATTTCTTCAGGATCATGAATAGTCTTTACAATTTCTTCTATTTCTTCTTTGAGGGTTTTTGAGATTTCATCTTTTACATAATCAGGCCCAAATAAAGAGTAGTATTCCTTAAAATATTTCTCGGCTTTGATATAATCCTTCGCTCCAAGTGCAAAATAACCTTTGTATTCTGACTTTCGTGCCCTAAGCCTGCGATAACCGGGTGGCACAACATCAACGTCGTCTTTTTCAAGCATTTGTAAGGTATCACTGAAAGTCGAATACTTATTTAAATAAGGTAGAGAGTGTTTAAGAATCACACTCCTTATTCCTATCATAGACTGCTCTGCCATTTCTTTATCTCCTTTAGGAAAGTCCCAAGACAAAGGACTCCATCCATAAGGAGCATCATTGTGCATTCCACCTGCAATTTCCGAAGCAATATCCTCTCTTTTATGTGGCATAAAAAGAGGAAGATGTCCTACATGTAAAATTTTATATCCCCCATATTTTCCACTTGGAAAACCAATATACTGGAGGAGTCTGTTATTCTCTTTCAATCGAATAAAATCAGTGGTTTTGTATGGAACAAAACCTTCTTCCTCCATTATATCTCCGATATACTTTTTTGCGAATTTGTTAAATGCTTGTGCCATGATCATTTCACCCATTCATCTTACCCGGATAGTTTCGCTGTTTTTGACTCTATAAAATTCTACTCCTTTGTAATCTGGATTTCTACTTAACCTTTGTTCGACATTGCTCATCCATTTATTATTCATGTTTGCATTACCAGTTTTCAAATCATAGATTCTAACTATTCCGTCATCTCCAATTTCCATTACATCAGGTCTCAATGAACCCTTTGGTCTCCCTTCAATGAGTCTACCAGAAATGTCAATAGATTGTTCAACATATACTTCTCCTCCTCTTTCTTTTGACCATTCTCTTACTGTTTTCCCAAACTCAGTATGTTTCAGCGTTCCGGTAACCCGTGCATTCTTTCCAACTATACCTTTCGACTCAATTTCCGATGACATTTTTGCAAGAGCTTCACCTGTATCATCTCCATATCTGGTAACAAGACTACCACTGTGTTCAATAACCCTTCCAGCATCAACAGCATTATCTATCTCATTGGCAGCTTTAATTCCTTTTACTCCAAGTCCGCCACCGGTTGCAAATGGCACGACAGCGCATACCCCATCTGCACCAAGTGCGCCCCAGGCCCACAGGTCAGATGGGTCCTGCCTGATGTCGTTCAAATCCATCAGAATAAATGCAGCATCAAGAGCAGTATCGACAATATGCCCGCTTGGATCAGTATACTTCACCGGGTTATTCAGAGCATAAGAGTACCTATTCAGAGCCTGCGGATTATACGGATCAGGAAGCATCGTATCCGGTTGAACGAAAACCCTGTACTCAGGTGAATAATACCTTGCACCGTAGTACATCAACCCTGTATCGGCATCGTTCTCCTGCCCTGTAAACCCGTATTTCTCAAGACCGCCTGACCGGACCTGGCCGTAGGGGAAATAATCGGTGCGTTCGACCTCAAGCCCGTTTTCGTCAACCATCAGGGAAGTGCTGCCTATGTGGTCGGAGAGGTACCATTCCATGCTTTCTGATGTTTGTTTGGCTACGCGCTCGTCGTCGCGGAAGAAGTAGCTGGTGGATGCACCGTTATCGATTTCGTAGAACTTGTTGATGTAATAGGTGAATTCTCCACCGGAGTTCTGCTTCTTGATTCTCTGGCCGTTTGCATCATACCAGTATTTTTCCACAAGGGAATTGTTAGCGGAGTAACGGACTTCACTTAACTGGTTGGCATCGTTGTAGACGTAGATGAAATCCTCATCATCGACAAGGTTTCCGTTTGCATCATAGTCGAGGGTGTCTCCGTTATAGGTAACAGGTGCATGGGAAGGTGTCGCAGAGTAACCATAAGAGGAAATTGTGGCACCGTTATTAGTCACCTGCCTGATACTGCCATACTGGTCGTAGGTGAAGTCTCTCTGGTAGGTCGGGACGCTGTTGACCGACATATCTGCACTGACCAGCCTGTCAAGGTCGTCGTATCCGTAGGTTTTTACGGAACTCTGGATATTGTCCATGATTTCCAGGACATTGCCGACGTTATCGAAATCATAGTTAAGGTCCTGGAGGCCTGCGGAATAGATTCTGTCCAGCAGCGGTTTTTGACTGTCGTAGGTGTAGGTTATATAAAAAAAGTAAAAGATTGACTGAACATATTAATTCAGTCAATAATAACACATATCTTCCAGTCAGTCGCCCGAATAAAACTTTAACAGTAGCTCGGTAAAGCTATCGCAAATGTAGGATATTGCTTCTTCAGGTGAATCATAGGCAACTTCATGATCCCAGAAAACTACTTTTGGTGCTTTGTTTTTTCCTTCTCTATAATCAAAGCAAATGCAATTTCCGAATACATCATCTGCAATAGGGTAGATGTTGTCTATTAGCCTATCTTTAATGGCATTATATTTATCTGGGATATAATAGTATTTATTATTAGGATCACAAGTAAAGAGGCGATTGAAAACCGCCTCTTTACGTTTATTAAAATCAAATACATTTGGTTCTGGACTTCCACCCGCATTCATTTTTAAACATTCTTTATAGTCATCAGGAAACTTAATCCCTAGTATATTTTCAACTGCCAATATCTCCTTATCTTCAGTTTGTCTGCGTACAAATAACCATTCTATTTCTTCATCTGGCAATTAATCCCTCCTATGTTTATCTATTATCACTGCCTCCACCCCAAATAGTTCTACCACCTGTGTGTCCAGTCTTTTCATGTACATTACTATCAACAAGTTGTAACACGCCATCTTCCTGATTGTGGTGCCAAGTATACCCGCTAGGTGTTCTTCCACGAGCAATTTCCTGAAGTTGATCCTCAGTAAATTTTTTTGTAAGGGAAGGGTCTTTTTGAATTGCATCATTGAGTTGTAAAGTTGCCTGTTTAAATTGCTTATAGTCTGTAGCTAAATATAATTCTTCGTCTATTTTTGTATTAAATGCTGAATCAAACCGGAGTTTATACTTTATGATTAAAAGTGATATCATTCGGCTTATTTTTCATAGGGTCTAACGAATTTTAATTATTTGTCACCAAATCTTACTCAT
>NZ_JJQL01000045.1:0-25481 GCF_000979975.1 Methanosarcina sp. 1.H.A.2.2 | reverse complement strand
TTCATCTTCTTCAAGTTTTATTTTTGCCATGAATGAAGATACAGATGGGATTCAAAGCTTATAAATAGGACTCAAAATTAAGTTGCCACGACACTAGTTACCAGCCCTCTTAAAAATCAGAATTGTATTAAAATCAGAATTGTATTAAAATCAGAATTGTATTAAAATCGGAATTGTATTAAAATCGGAATTGTATTAAAATCGGAAGTGTATTAGCTGTAGGTTTTGCCTCAGAGCTTCTAGAACTATATTGATGATAAGGCGTTTTCATCAACAGCATCTTCCTTGGAGGGAGTATATTGCTTTTCGACAGCTCTTGAAGAAAACCACAGCGTATCTACCACATCTTAATATTCACCCAATCGAAACGACAATAGAATAATATTTCTATCTGTCTAGTTTATATAATTCCTATTCATATATAACCAAAACGATGAAGATTTTTACTTTGCGATTAGAATATTCCAATGGCATTGGACATGACAACTCCCCTTGGAACCTATCCATTTTGTTATGAGTTTCGAATAGTATGGGATTTATCCTGAATTTATTGAGGATTTTCCAGCGAACTTATAACTTTTTGTTATAATATATTCTAAGTGAGACAAACCCATGAGCCAAGTTTCTGGTACCAGTTCTTCGTTGCTTGACGCAATTTTCCTTTCTGAAAAAAGAAAGAACCTTCTTCTGCTGTTAAAAGAGGAGGGTCCTAAAAGCAGTGACGAGATCAAAAATGCATTTGATTTTCCCTGGAAGTCAATGATTCCCCAGATCAAAAAACTGGTTGATTTGGGTCTGGTTATCCAGACAGATGGGGTATATTCTCTTTCTGAAATGGGGATAGTTATAGCCACAAATGCACAGTTTTTGCTAAACACCCTTAAGATATATGAGGAAAACAGGGATTTCTGGTCCGAACATGATTTGAGTTCAATTCCTTTTCATTTTCTCACAAGAATCGGAGAATTGGGGCAGTGTAAGGTCCTGAAACCCGATCTATCTCATATATTCAAAGTTCAGGAAGATATTGTAAAATGTATGCTGGCCTCTTCCCGCATTATGGTATTTGTTTCTGCCATTCATCCAGCTTACCATCTGCTCTGTCTGGAATTAATTGAAATGGGTATTGATGTTACAATTATCCTTACGGAATCGGTTTTCGAGAGTATCCGGGACGAGTGCCTCTCTGATTCAGCCACACCTTTTAGTGACAGTTCGGTTCTTAACATGGCTCTTCCGGAATACAAGAAGAAGGTACAGCTTCTTTTGAACTGTGAAAATTCTCATTTTTTTGTATCTGAGGGCGAAGAAAAACCGATGATGTTGGTAGTAACCGATAAGGTCTTTGCGCTTTCTCTGCTTGATAAAAATGAACGAATTGACCGTCAATACATTGTAAGCTTTGAGCCCGGTGCTCTAAAATGGGGAGAAGAACTTTTTATATATTACAAAAAGAATTCCAGGCAGGTTTTTTCTCTCTGAGTTTTCTCGATTCGTTCTTTTTAAGGCTGGGACGTTTTTGAAACTCTGTTTTTTGATTTTGTTCTCCTGCCTTTAAAGAAGGTATAGCAGAAAGTCCTTCCGGGTTCGGCAGTCTTATCGAGTTCTTCTACCCCTTTTCCCCGCCTGTCTTTCTTTGCCCTTATTTTCGCATTGTTACCAGGTACAGTTTTCTTGGGAGCTCGCCTTCTTCAAATTCTTCCAGCTCGAAGCTCCCGTAACCTTTTGCAAGGTGCTCAACCTTTTCTCTGCTGAAAAAGTGCACTATAAAGCCGCCTGCAATTTCGTACATGTCTTCTCCCCTGTGTTTTCCGGTCCCATAATGGGCATCTCCGGTGTGCCTGGCTGTATAGATATTTATTCCACCTGGCTTGAGTACCCTTTTAATCTCCTTGCAGAGAAATTCCAGTTCCTCTGTGGTCAGGGCCATGCAGTAAAGCATATGAGAATAGCACGCATCAAAAGTCCCATCTTCAAAAGGAAGAGGATTTCTTACATCATGCCTGAGGGCTGTAACATATTCCCCTAATCCCGCTTCTTCAGCTTTTTCTTTTATCGCTTTTGGCCCGCTTTCAGTATAATCGAGCGAATGGACTGAAAAACCCCTGCTGGCAAAAAAGCAGGTATCTCTTCCCTGACCTCCTCCAAGTTCCAGGATTTTCTGTTTTCCTTCTTTTTCAAAAACAGATGCCGCTTTTCTGGCCGGATAACTTGGCTTGTCCCCAAATCTCGAGCAGGTGTTTGAAAACACTTTCTCCCAGTGAGGCTGCTGCTCGTTAAGGATCTCTTTTTCCGTGCCGTATTCTACTTTTTCACTACCCGTGTCTTCCAGATTCATCTCATGCACTTCCTTCTGGTTGAGTTTCCTTTAATCTTCATTATTACTATTTTATACGCGGACTTTTAATATAACTGTCTATTTTATTATCAAGTGGATAGAAAGCGAATCTGAAAGGGTTAATCTTCTACTAATCATTCTAATCAGAACGGCTTAAGGTATTCTCAACTAAATAAAAGTGAATTGTTCTGAACTGAAAAAAGGATTCAGTTATAATGAACTAAATGATGTTAAGTTATCCTGATAAAAAAGGTAAATCATTCAGGCTTTCACGGACGTAAACCTATTCCTGATAAAAAAGATTTAATCATTCAGGCTTTCACGGACGTAAACCTATTTCTCACTACTTCAGAATAAAATGAAATGGAGGTTTGCCCGAGAGAAAATCTCTCCCTCGAGCGACATTTTATATTGGATATTGAAACTGGTTTGGTTTTTGAGTTCTTTTTTAAAGGAGAAAACTTTCTCACTCTTCATCTATGGCACTGACATACCTGGGAAATAAGAGCATGTAATTTTCCTGGTAAAACTTTCCATCTTTGCTGATATTGAGATTCCACATTATCTCCGGTTCTCTAGTTATTCCTTTAGCTTGAATTATCTTATTCCTCCCTGGTTCACCTCTCGGTTTTAAGAGTTTGTTCTTTTTTCTCTCCTGATGGACATCTCCCAGGGCTGCACACTTCCCGGGATAAGCGCCAGCTGATTGCAGGTCTGTTTGCTTTGCAGGATAGAGGATTAATTTCTATCCACTTTAATTAAAACTCGAAAACTACGTAAGGTTACGGATTTGGGTAACAGGTCTTAGTTATGAAGATAATGAGCTCAAGCTATCTGGTTTTTATCTCTAATATCCTGATTTATCTCTAACGTCCTGATTTGTGAGCCCTGTCCGGGCAAAGAAAAAATAAGGCTTTATATCCATTCATTTTTTGAGTCGGGAAGAACTAAATTTCTGTGTTTTCGGAACCAGACCCTCCAGGAAGTGGCTTTGCTTTCTTCCTCTCACGTACCCTTTATTTTTTCTTTCCCCAACAAAGGTTTCCATTTGGGCCGGCGTTTCAACTGGTGTTTCTACAGGTGTTTCTACAGGTGTAATGCAGAGCCTATTCAGGCTGTAAACACTACGTCCACTCTTTCCACATCCCACAAAGCTCCCAGTTTTTCCATTACATCCTCTTTTATTGCCGGAGCAAACTGGTGGTCCGCAGGCAGGTCAACAACCACCCTTACCACTCCATCTTCGACACTCGTTTTAAGGATTAGATTCGTGCGGATAATGTCAAGACCGGTTAGTGGATTCATAACGTGCTTGAGCCTCCGCCGGATAACATCTTCAGTTGTAGGCTCTTTCTCAGTAACAAGCCCATGCTTTTCCTCGTAGTCACGGATTGCAGCACGCAGGCCCTCAACTGCAAGCACGGAGCAGTGGGCTTTAATCGGAGGAAGCCCTCCCAGTTCTTCAGAAGCCTGTTTCCATGTTATTTTCTTTGCTTCATCCAGAGTTTTTCCCCGTGCAAGGTCTGTGATTACAGATCCTGTGGCAATATTTGAAGCGCACCCGTAAGATTCGAATTTTACGTCTTCAATAACCTTTGTTTCGGGTTCGACTTTAATATATACAGCAACCATATCTCCACATGCCGGACTTCCTTCCAGGCCCTTTCCGTCAGGATTCTCTATTTTCCCTACATTATGCGGGTTCCTGAAATGCTCCAGCACTTTTTCGCTATAAGGAAACTTTATAGTCTCACCTTTCCTTTCCACTTTCATCTTCCTCTCTCCCTTTCCTTTTCTTTTCCTGCTTGTTCCTGCCTTTTTTACGTGTTCTCTTTTCTCCTTCTTTCAGCTCATTTTTTCGCAAGCGGACTTATTTCCCTGAGCCTTGCCACAATTTCACTCATGGCATCAATTGCCGAATCCGCATCCTCCATACGGTTGTAACGCCCAAAAGTAAAACGTACCGAGCCGTGAGCCCTCTCATGATCTCCACCAATTCCTCTTATCACGTGGCTGGCTTCAAGGGAGCGGGAAAAACAGGCCGAACCCGTGCTAACTGCAAATCCTCTCATATCCATATGCAGGGTTACGGATTCGCCCTCTACATAGTGGAAAGTAAGGTTTGCATTCTGAGGCAGACGTTTTTTGCGGTTTCCGTTGAGGGTGACCTCCGAGATTTCGGAAAGGGCTCTTTCAATTACCCGATTCCTCATAGCTTCTAGCTGCCGGTTTTCTTCTTCAGTTACAAGTTCCACAGCTGTTGCAAAACCTACGGCTCCGGGAATATTCTCCACGCCTGCTCTCATGTTAAATTCCTGAAAGCCCCCGTCCATGAATTTAGTTATGGGCGTGTCTTTCCTGACATAGAGTGCCCCTATTCCTCTGGGTCCGTGAATTGTATGGGCGGACAACGTCACCAGGTCTACGGGCAATTCCTTCACATTGAGGGGAAGCCGGGTAAAGCTGTGGGTAGCATCGGTATGCAGGAGCACGTCTTTTTCTTCACATATCTCAGAAATAGCCTTAAGGTCCTGGGCAGTCCCTATTTCTTGATTGGCGTACTGGATCGAGACAAGGGCGGTTTCTTTTGTAATTGCTTTTTTGAGCCCTTCAAGGTCTGCAAACCCTTCGGCATCCACATCCAGAAAAGTTACCTCAAAGCCCTGCTTCTGGAGGGTTTTTGCCGTATTTAATACCGGAAAATCTTCTATCTTCGAGACGATAATATGCTTGCCTTTCTTTTCCCTAAGGGCCCATGTTGCTCCTTTAAGCGCCATGTTGCTTGATTCCGTATCCCCTGAAGTGAACACAATTTCTTCGGAATCCGCACCAAGCCTTGAAGCTATACCTTCCCTGGAATTTTCCAGCCCCTCCTTTGCATCGATGCCCATAGAATAGCCAAACTCGGACGTCGCTACCGCATAAGTATCAAAAAAGTAAGGCTTCATTGCTTCAAGCACCCTCTCATCCAGCCGGGTACATGCAGCATTGTCAAGATAAATCATATTTTCAAATATCTCTTCCCCCTCCTCAGATTAAATTCAATTTATATTGAGATTTGCAGCCGAAACGGACGTGCTGAGGTCTAAGAATCGAAGCAAAACCCAAAAGATCCGGGCTAATACGATAATCCTAAATCCGGAAATCCTTTCAGGATCAGATAAAGAGAGTTATGTTTGCATTTCTTGCTTCCTGGATATATGTGCCAACAGCTCCCCATTCGTCCACCAATTCCGTTCGAAGCTCTTCTTTTGTTATGCCCATTATCTCCATGGTCATTTCACAGGCTATGATCTTTCCGCCAAGTTCCTTGAAATCACTCATCAGCCTTTCAAGGGAAGCTACATTGGCTTTGTCCATCCTCTTTTTGATCATCTGCCTGCCCATGCCCATCATATTCATTTTGGAAAGCGGCCCCTTTTCAAGTTCCCCCTTTTTAAGCCGCATGAGCCCCCAGAAAGTGAAGTATATGGAGGCTTCCATTCCCATTGCCAGGGCGCCGTTTCCTATTATAAGCGCACTGTATACCTTGTCCATATCCCCGCTATGCAGGACAATAACTGCTTTTTCCCCCATTTCCACTCCTTTTCCGGGCTTACCTCCGGATCTTTATCTCCCACTCTTTTCCTCCCTCTTTGTCTTCGATCTCCAGCACCTTGAGTCCCATCGCCTCACATGCCATGGGAATCTCTTTTTTTGATGCCGGATGCGTACCCTTTACTATTACAAGGTCTCCTGGAGAGGCTCTTTTGAATGCTTTTCTGCACTCTACCAGCGGGACCGGGCAGGTCTGCCCTCTAACATCTACTTCCAGCTCTGCCACTGTTCTTACCCCCAAAGTAAGAGAAATGGAAGGTTTCTAAAGATAACTATGCCTTCTTCCTCTAAATTCACTATATTCCAAAAAATATATTATCGTTTCGTATTGAAAATATTATCCCGGAGCTGTCTCTTCTCTCTCTGGTTATTCACCTGCCTTTTGCCGGTGTCATTTTTTACTTAAAGTTTTTCTTTTTCCTCACAGGGCTTTTCTTATCTTTTCCGCAACTTCTTCCAGATTGGTAGTATCGGGTTCAGTCCATACAATTGATTTTATTCCTCGTCCTCCATCCCCTTTTTTTCTTGGAATAACGTGTACATGTACATGGGGAACTTCCTGTCCTGCTACTTCCCCGTTATTTATGCCGACGTTCGATCCTTCTGCTGAAAATGCTTTCTCAACCGCAGCCGTAACTTTTCTTGCAGCTTCAAAAAGCAGGGCAATGTCTTCTGCATTCATATCCGTAAAATTACTGAAATGTTTTTTAGGAGCAACGAGCGTATGCCCCTCGCTTGCCGGGTAAATGTCAAGAAATGCGTAAACGGCATCATCCTCATATATCCTGTTTGAAGGGATTTCCCCTGATATTATCTTGCAAAAAAGGCAGTTTTCTGTCATGCGGTATCCCCATAAAGGTTTAGGAGGGTACACTTATATCAGGGTTCTGTTCTCAGAGTTCTGTTTCTTGAATAAGTTTTAATTACAATTCGGATCCCAACTCTATTTTATATCTCACAAAGTTGTCCTGAAATCCATTTTTCTGAGCACCGAATCAGAATCCGGGAGATAAAATCAGTATGATCGGTTATATTGCAGGCGCTCTGACAACTATAGCTTTTGCCCCTCAGCTTATAAAAGCCCTGACAACGAAATCCACAAAAGATGTATGTCTTCTAATGCTGCTTTGCTCGACTTCTTACATGGTTCTCTGGCTGTTCTACGGAATCCAGGTAGACGATCCTGCAATAATTGCTGCAAACAGCGTTTCCGTTATACTGGCTGCCTCTCTTCGGGGACTCAAGCTTAATTATGAATATATAAATTTAGTTGACAATTTCGGCAAAATAATTAGAGGGTCTAAATATAAATATGCCTTTCTCTGGAAGTGAAGTACATGGGTTAAGCTATATATTTAATATGGGGGCCAACTATATCCTTAATAATTATCAAATCAAATTTATATTAATTTCCGGTTCGACTTGCTTTAACATGGGGGTCTAAACAATGGGTAGAACCATAAGTGGCGCATTAATAGGTATGGTCTGTACTATAATTTTTTATTTTATTCCGGTCGTAAACTCAGTAGCTCCTTTTCTGGGAGGCTTACTGGCGGGTTATTATGCAGACGGAGGCTTTGGAGGAGGGCTTAAGTCCGGATTCCTTATGACAGTTTTCATGATAATCCCTGGCTTTCTTCTTGGGGGAGTCCTTGTGACCGTTCTGCGGGATGCCCCTGTCCTTGGGGGGTTTGTAGCAGCCTCTACTTTCATAATTACAATAGTTATCATAGCTCATACCGCGATAACAGGCATTATTGGCTCTGTAATCGGGGCTCTTCTGGCTGAAAGAAAAATGGGCTGAAACTCACTGTTTAAGCATTAAAATGCTGCATTTTTTGAATGGTAAAAATAGAGGTTGAAGAAAAGGAATCTTTTCAGATCTTTTTCTTCAGAACAAAGTACTCTGCAAGGATCATAAACAGAGGCAGGGAAATAGCAAGAAGTATTTTAGCCATTCCCATCGGCTTTTTTCCTGTGTCGCCTTCTCTTTCTGCACTGCTGTTCAGGATTGTCTTCCCATCGCCGTTCCAGCTCCTCAGAGTTTCCTGTATTCCATCTTCATCTCCTTCTACAGTCCCCTCTTCTCCCGTATATTCACTTATTGCAAAGGAAGAATAACCAGGCGTTTTTGCCCTGAAATAAACATAGTTTTTATCTTCACCTGTCTTTTTGGTGCTTAGCGGTTGCCATTTACTATCGTACCATAGAAGGGTTATATTGGATTCATCAACACTGTTGTTTTTTATCCATTCTTTTTCAACTTTAAACCCTGTATAGCTGTTCTTAAGGGAAGCCGGAAGCCCTGCTCCTTTATTTCCCAACCAGATGTTTAATTGCCTGTATATCCTGCCAGGAGGCTGCTTCTTAACAAAAATGGATTTTCCCTTGAGCACCTCTACGGTTGCTGTCGTTTTCTTAAAAGTCTTCTGCGGGTCAAACTCGATATATGTGATACATGTGACGTTTTTCGGGAAATCATATTTGACATGGTAGCCACTCATAATGTTCCTTGTATCAAGCTCTTTGATCTCTACATTCTTAGCTGGCTCTTTGGAAACGCCACTTCCCATACTGCTGCTTTTCCTACTGGAACTGGAACCTGAACTGGAATCGGAGCTCTCTTCATTGCCGGGAGTAGTCTGTTTGGAGATACTTACAGTTTCAGTTCGTTCATTGTTCGTCTCGTCGTCCTCACGTATGGCATTTCCGTCATCTGCTACCATTCTCACATTTATGTTTCCTTCTGCTTCAGGAACCCAGTGAAAAGTACCTTTTGTGGTTTCCCCGATGGCAATTTCTGGTATCGATACTTTACCGGTCTGAGTTACATTGTTCCCGTTGATATAATATTTTAGCTCGCTGCTTGCCGAGTCTCTGAGCCCATTGTTCTTTATTGATATTGTGAAAGTAATGTCATCCCCTATCCTGGGTGCTTCCGGGTTTAAAGAAAGAGACTCTACTATAAGGTCCGGAAGTATGGTTTTTACGTCTATAATTTTTGTGAATTGATTGTTATCTTCATTACTTTCATAAACGTCTGTATCAGAGTCAATAATTGCTCTTACTTCCATTTGTCCTTCTCTATCCGGGACCAGAGAGAATATGACATCTGCCCCTTCACCTTCTGAAAGAGCTGGAATCTGAATATCATCCTGTGTGGGGGCGATTCCGTTAATATAATATTTTGCCCGGACTTCCTCAGAGGGGGACGTACCCTGGTTCTTTACTTTCAGGGTAAGGTTCAGGGTCTTTCCGACTTCACCCTCCGCCGATTCAGGCACGATATCTTCAATTATCAGGTCCGGAATAAACTCTTTTGCTACTGTTACGGTGGATGTTTTTTCGTTGTTTTCTTCGTTGCTTTCATCTACAAGGTAGCCCTCATCAACAACTGCTTTTATCTCTACAGACCCTTCTGTAATCGGAATCCATGTATATGAGGCATAGCTGCTTTCCTCCCTGGATAACCTGGGCACATTCCAGTAGTTAACAGCACTTCCGTTAATGTAGAGTGTCAGCGTCGTCTTTTCTGAAGCTGCTGTTCCCTGGTTCTTCACACTTATCCATATATTCTGATGTTTTCCTGGTCTGGGATTTTCAGGGTGGTCAAGAGTGTCTATTATCAGGTCCGGGAATCTGTTCTTTTTGAAAGTTATAGACCCCGCCGTTTTGACGTTGTTATCCTCACTGCTTTCTTCCACTGAATCTTTTTCATCTACCTTTGCACTTATCTCCACTGTACTTTCAGTTTCCGATATCCATGAAAACGATATTTGTTCACTGTTTCCAGCTTCTATTTCAGGGACTGAGCTTTCTCCTATCTGGCTCCCGTTGCTATAAAATACCAGATTTGTTGCTCCTGAAGTTGCATTTCCCTGGTTTTTTACTGTTGCTGTGATGGTCACCTGTTCTCCAGTTTCTGGATTAACCGGGTTCCAGGAAAGATCATCAATTACCAGGTCAGGTAAAATAGTTGAATTTCCGTCATTTTCGGAAGGTATGTCCTCAGCCGCAGCAACCGTAACAGGCATAATTCCAGGAATTAGCAGTGTTATTATCAACAAATAAATCAAATAATGAAAAAAACTTATTTTCATTTTTATTAGCCTCCGTCCCCACACATATGAATATAAATTTCTGGTACATCAGTAGCTTATTAACAAGTAGCTATATAATTCATCGAAATTGAGTTTCTTACTTTTATCTCGGAATAAATTTTCCGGTAAACTCCTGATCCAAAATATTTATACCTTGAACGAGGGTTACTTCGTACAATACGTTACTTCTCCTGCTTCATATTTAAGGCTCGACACTTTCAATTCTCCAATCATTAAAAAAAGTTTTGCAGTTCGAATCTCAGCCTTCTTGAGGCTGTTCTCTTGGGTTCTTGCAGGTTCAAACCTAACATAATATAAATTTATCTATATCTGTTTATTTCATCCTACTAACTAAATCTCGGAAGATTTTTTCCTTTTGAATCTATTATAGCTGCTCATTAATGTATCAAAATTCCGTAGTAGATGCCCTTTTATTTCTCCTTTCTCTAGCTGTTCCAGCTCATGAGTTGTACTATCTAAAATCTGCGGGCGATAAAAGGAGAGAAAAAGTCTAAAGAATTGATGTATAAAATAGAAATGAAAAAGTAAACTATAAAACGAACCGTATATAAAATAATATCTCTCATATCAAACATAATATATATATTATAATGTATGTAATACAAAATATAAAATTTAAAATGTAATTTATAACTAGATACTTCAAAAAGATAACGTTTAAAAAGACTTAGACGATCAGGTATTTACTGTCCTTAATCTGAGCCCTACTGTCCACGCCGAGTATTTCGGCAATCTCAACGCCTTCGCTTCCTACATCGGAAAGACGGGTATACATTTCAGCCTTTGAGATATACTTTTCAGTTCTTGTTCCGTCGGCTTCTTCCATTTTGATGGTAATTTCTTCTTTATTAAGCCCTTTTGTCAGACACTCATGGACGATCACGCCATACTGTTCGGCAATCACTTTCAGGCAGTCGAAAATCTGGTTTGTAGAGATGGCATCTTCTTCATCAAGCAGGACTTTTGAAAGGGTATAGGTTCGGATATTTGTCCGGAGGTAATTCTGGATCTTCTCCGGAATTTTAGCAAGAACCTTCATATCTATAAGAGCACCAAGCTCTTTGTCGGCAGTAATCTCTCTATCATCTTCATATACAAAGTACTTGAGCCCACTGCCTTCTATCCTGAACTTCCGGTTTGCTTTTTTATTTTCAAGAACAAGACGGATATTTCTTTCGCTGTCATATTCAAGGGAACTTACTAGAAACTCGGAGAGGTCCTGCATTTTTATTTTCTCTTCTTTTCGCAGGATTCCTGTCCTTGTCCATCCTGGCAGGCTCAAGCTATCAATAAGCCTCTCTACTGTCAGAGGCTCTTCTGTAAACCAGAGTTTATAATAGTATTGCAGGCCTGAAACCGAACCTTCTATTTCACCTGAAACTCCGCTTATACTGCTGGAAAGCTCAAATCTCTTTTTGGCTCCATATATTCCTGAGATCAAAAAAGGATTGAGAACCTCAAGGACCTTGCTCTCAATTTTTTGACATTCCTGAGCGGTTCCATTTTCAATTTTTCTGGACTCTATTTCAAGAATTTCATGCTTTCGCCCGAAATTTTCACTGCAGGTGATCCGGATTGCGTCAGCACAGGGTACTAAATCCTCTGTACCTATCTCTTTTATTAATTTATTAACCAATGAGCTGAGTTTCTCCTCGAAGATATTCATTCCAGCAATTCTGTTGTTCAATTCATGGAGCGCTTCTTTATTTTTGCACTTAAGTTCTATTATGGAATTCTCCAGAGGGATTACTCGGGCAGTTATGTCTATGTATGATTTCAGATCTTCAATGAAATCCCTCTGTACAGGCAGTTCCGTAGAGTCCTGGTAAACATATTTCATAAAAAGCACCCTGGATATCTGAACTAACTCTCCAAATATTCTATGCCTTATAGCTATATAACATTTTATCCAGGATCTTCAGGCATTTTTATGTGACGTCCCACTCCCCATAAGAATGTGCCTTCACCCCGGATTTTTTTCTAAAATTTTCTGGAAGGGTTTTACCCTTCCGGAATTCATAGAAGAACTTTTCGGACAGGATCCAGAATCTCATTTATATATTTTGCAGCTGCATTTTTAAGGTCCATTGGGTGGACTTTTTCTTCTATAAAGTCACTTTCCATCTCAGCGTAACTGTGGTATGTGAGGTTTCCACCGAATTTCTCAGGCCTTTCAATAACAACTGTTTCGTATCTTGGGATGATATGATAGCGGAAAAGAGCAAGAATCGGGTTTTCTTCTACGTCTCCTATCTTGCAGAAAGCTTTCTTAAACTTCTTGTAGATCTCTTCTTCCGTATCATCTACTGAAATAAAATTGTCCTTTGAAGAAGCCATCTTGGTTCCGTCAAGCCCAAGGAGAATAGGAGTGTGAATACAGATTGGTGCTTCAAATCCGAGGTTCTTTAAATTTTCGCGGGCAAGCATGTGGATTTTCCTCTGGTCAATCCCACCGACCGCCACGTCCACTCCGAGCATGGCAATATCAATAGCCTGCATCAGGGGATATACCATCTGGGAAACTGTCGGGTCGTCCATTGCACGCCCTACTTCGTCCATGCTCCTCTTTGCCCTGTTAAGGGTGACTGTTCTTGAAAGTTTGAGCACATTTAACATGTACTCGGCACCCAGCTGGAAGTCTGACCCGTAAACGAAATCAGTTTGTACTTCATCAAGCCCGAGAGCGATAAAGCAGCGCCGGTTGTAGTCTGCAATCTTCTTGACCTCTTCCAGAGTGCCTTTCTTGTTCATATAAGCGTGTACATCTGCAAGCAGGACAGTGATTTTGAATCCTGCTTTTTGCAAATCTATTAATTTGTTTACGGTAAGGACATGCCCCATATGGATTTTTCCGCTCGGTTCGTATCCTACGTAAGCACGGGGGATTTCTTTATTTTTAAGGAGTCCTTCCAGTTCTTCTTCGGTTACAATTTCCTGAACATTTCTTCTTATAAGCTCAAGTCTGTCCATTACATCTACATTCCTTTTCTTTTTTTATTCTGAAACACTTCAGTTTCTATTAATAAGTTTCTCTAAAAACGGTATCCCTTCTTCGGATTTGAATTTCGGGATTTCCCAGTTCGGAGTTATTTTTCTTCGCAGGGATTTTTCCTCTTTGCCAGATACCGGATTGAAACCATGGATTTCATATTCTTCGTTTGATATAATGATTCCTCTCCTCTGCCAGGCAGGAAGCGCCGCAAGATTGATGCCTCTCTCAAAAAGCATCTCATGAATTTCCCATTCTTTTTTTCCTTTCAGACACTTTGCGGCTTCATTCTTCTCCATACCTTCGTTCCTGAGGGCATAGTATCCCCAGGCTGCCACAAAGTTGCGCCAGGCTTCCAGCTGCCTCCAGTGAAAGTACTCAGGAATTTCTTCTTTTTGAAGAGCCACCAATCTGGAATCAAAAGCTATGGGTTCTTCAAGCCGCAGTTCTATCGTAAGGGCACTTCCCAAAAAGCTCGCCACAACAGAATCGATTTTTTCCACCCTGCCGTCAAAAGGAAGGTCTGCGAAAAGAAAACTGGCTTCATCTGAAAAAGTATAGGCAAAAAGAGGGCTTAAACCGCTTTTTTTGATGAAGAGTTCGGCAGTGTTCGCCATCGCTCTGGCGAAGGTTTTATCATAGGGTTTCTTAAAGCCCAGGCCTGAAAGTGTATTTTTGAAATTCCTGCCGTCAGCGCGCAAGACCACTGGCGGGATACAGCGCATTTCAGCATAGATTTCCCGGTTTTTCATATGACTTTTCGAAAGACCATTCAGTCTTCTTTCCTCTTTTTGTATCTCTGGATAACGTCTCTGATTATTATAATGTCTGCTGCTGTTATAACCCACCGGTAGGGAATAATAATACCTCTGCTGCTAAGATCAAAAAGTTCCCTGTTAATGTCCGAAACAGCAAGTCCTGTAACTTTCCGTTCCTCGACATCAATTACAAGGTCCTGCAACTTCCCTACATAAACACCGTTGTTTGTGTATATGCTTAGGCCAAAGAGTGATGTGAGTTCTTCGCGCATTATATCCCAGCTCTATTAATTAATTTAAGTTATCTATGCATCCTAAATTTATTTAAATATCTTCCTCTACCTTATATGAAAAACATACTTATATATCTTACAGTTTTACTGAGCTCTCTTCTCTATTTAAAATATAGTTCCAGATTCTACAGTTCTACTTAATCTTAATGTTTACGATTAACGAATTATCTATTGCCTTTTTCTGAGAAAAAGGATTTTTAATCTATTTTCTATAATAAATACTCCGCGTTTAAGTTAGTCATAGGTGGTGTTTTTCTCTATTGAATTCTTTCCTGAATTGTCCTGGCCAGAGGAATGGAAACTTTTAATTCATAGTGCTTTAGCAGGAAACCCGTTAAATCTTTAGATTTAGCGGGTAGTTGACTCACCTTCTCTTCTCCGAATTGATCAAGAAGGATTAACTTTGTTTTTGTATTTTTTAGAGACATTTAAAAACAGAAATAAACTGGTAAATAGGGCAGGCTTCTGAGATTTTTATAACCCGCCTAAAAAACCCGCCTAAAAAACCTGCCGAAAAAAATGTACTGATTTTTCCGTTAACCGAAACCTTTCTTTTGTTAAACCTTTCTTTTGTTAATACTTACCTTTCAGCTCTGATCTGTCTATGCCTCTTAAGGTTTTTTTGGTTTATTTTTTATATTTCCAGCTGTGAGATTCCCCTTCTAATCGTTTCTGAGGATTTTCTTAGTATCTCATACTGGCTTTCATCAAGTTTGAGTTCCAGGATTTCTTCTATCCCGTTTGCTCCCAGTTTTACGGGCACTCCGAAGTAAATTCCTTCCTGCCCATACTGCCCCTCAAGATATGCAGACGCCGGAATAATGCGTTTTGAATCTTTAAGCACGGCTTCTGCCATGCGCACAATGGCTGCAGACGGGGCATAAAATGCACTTCCCTGTTTGAGAAGTCCTACGATTTCGGCTCCTCCATTCACTGTCCTTTCTACAAGCCTGGCAATTGTCTCCTCCGGAAGCAGTTCCGGAAGTGAAACTCCTGAGACTGTGGTATACTGGGGGAGGGGAACCATAAGGTCTCCGTGGCCTCCTATAACCATTGCCTCAACATCCTTTTTCGAACACTTCAGTTCTTCTGCTATAAAGCTTGCAAAACGACCTGCATCAAGAACTCCACTCATCCCGAAGACCTTTTTTGGCTCAAAGCCCGTTGCTTTCATAGATACATATGTTATAATGTCAAGTGGGTTTGTGACATTTATAACAATGGAGTTCGGAGAATACTCTGCAATATTTCGGGATACCTCTCCTATTATTTTTGAATTGGTTTTAATAAGGTCTTCCCTGCTCATTCCGGGCTTTCTGGCAATCCCGGCTGTAATGATCACCAGGTCAGAGTCTGCAATGTCTGCATAATCGTTAGTACCTGTTACCTGTGTATCATAATCATTTATTGCCCCTGCCTGCATTAGGTCAAGAGCTTTTCCCTGTGGTAGTCCTTCCACAATATCTGTCATGACAATTTCGCCCAGTTCCAGTTCGGCTAGCCGCTGGACTGTGGTCGCACCTACATTTCCTGCACCAATTACGGAAATTTTAGCCATTACTTGCACACCCGTATAAAATATTCATTTGCAGGAAGCTTTCTTGATTCCTGCCTGTAAAAATCGATCATGAATTTCTAATTGGTTTGGTGGTAACTATATCTTAGTATTTATTTTTTTGGCTTTCTAGAAGTCCTGAACTTGTATTTTTCCCCAATCTTATTAAGTCGGACTCTATAAACCCTCTTTATGTTTTGCCCCCGCAAGAAATAAAGAGTACGTTATATTATCACTAGCTAAGTATATTAACCTTGTCGGTGTGAATCCGGAACGATTCCGTACGGCAAGGTCGACTCTTAAATACATGTACGAACGAATTGATCCAGATTAATGTCTATTTAGTGAACAGTTTCTATGTTCTGACCATTTAATGTAGGGTTTATATTTATTGAAAGCCACTGTCTGCGTTCTATATCACTTTCAGTCCTCATGCAGTATTTTTATTAAAGATCACCTACAATGGTTCAGGGGAAAAATGCTAAAGAACACATATATTCACATTCCGGGCGTAGGAAAAGCTCTTGAGCAGAAGATCTGGGCTTCAGGAATAAATACCTGGGACGAGTTCCTGGAAATGGAAGATAGAATCTCAATTCCTTTATCAAGGAAAACCAGAATATGTGACGAAATAAAGATTTCTTCTAAACATCTGGCTGCAAGAGATTGCTTCTTTTTTTCACAGCGTCTCCCTTCTGCAGAACACTGGAGGACTTATTCTCTGTTTTCTGACTCTGTCGCTTTCTTTGACATCGAAACCACAGGGCTTTCCCCCAGCAGGGACAGGATTACCGTTGTTGGAATCTATGATGGGAATGAGTCCAAAATGTATGTGAGGGGAATCAATCTTGATGACATAGTGGAGGAATTTTCAAAATACAAGCTCCTCGTGTCCTTTAACGGAGCCCGCTTTGATATTCCTTTCATAAAATCCGAATTTCCCGAAATCGAATTCAAGCAGCTCCACATCGACCTGATGTATCCGCTCAGGCGTATAGGGTATGGCGGAGGTCTCAAAAATATTGAAAAGCTGCTCGGGATCTGCAGAAGTGAGGATACGGACGGTATGGATGGATTTGATGCGGTCCGGCTCTGGAGGAAGTATGAGAAGGGCGATACGGAAGCTCTGGACCTGCTTCTTAAATATAATCAGGAGGATATAGTAAATCTGAAAACTATTATTGAACTTACTTACCCGAAAATGGTTGAAAAAGCTTTGAAGACGTGAAACAGTGCAGTTTTCCTATCAGGGTGTCGCCAAAAAGTAGAAATGTTAGCAATATGTATATATTGTCAGTTAATAACTTATGCACTTCCTATTGCTGTTCTGGATTTTGGCCTTACTGATTCACTGCTAACTTTTATGGCAAAATCTTGTATGTAAATCTTGTATGTAATTGAACAGGCTCGCTGTGGTATTGAACGTTATCTATATGCTCTGAAATAAAGGGGAATTTAATGGCAGTAACACTGAAGTTCGGGGATAAAGTCACTGTGGCGGATGTAAGAAAACTCCACGATATGGAAGATGTGGTATTTGATAGGGAATGGTTTGAAAGGGTGGATGAAAGAAATAAAGACATGTATTATATGTTCAGGGATCTTGCCAAAAATGATGCTGATCTTGAGAACATTAAAACCCACCACCTCAGATATGACATAACAAGAATCCCTCCCGGAATGCTTGGGTCAGAATATATTAAAACCGTAGGTCACTACCATCCGCAGGTTCCCGGAACAGATGTTTCCTATCCTGAGATTTACCAGGTGCTTGAAGGTTCTGCTACTTATCTACTGCAGAAAGTGGAACCTGGAGAAGAGGATATTGTTCTGGATGTGGCAGTAATCAAAGCAGAAAAAGGAGATATGGTGCTTGTCCCACCCGGGTACGGGCATGTAACAATAAACGCTTCAGAAAAGACTCTTGAGATGGCAAACTGGGTTTGTCGGGATTTCTCTTCGGTCTATGAGCCTGTAAAAAGACTTTCCGGAGCTGCCTATTTCCTTCTTAAAGATGGCTTTGCCAAAAATCCCCTTTACAGGGATATCCCATCCATTCGTTATCTCAAACCACTAAGCTTTGATGAACTCAGGCTTGATTCCGGAGAAAATATGTATGATCTTTTGCATAGAGCTGACAAACTAAGATTCTTAACGGCTCCGCAGGACTTTATGGGTTTCTTAGCGGGAGTGTTGTGAAAAGGATTCCGAGTTTCTCATGATATACACGAGCTCACGTTCTAATACATTTTTCCTGAAGACTCTATGAGAAACCTTAATTTTTATCTTTTTTTATTATAGCCTTTAAGGCCGGGAACTTAAAGACAGATGGTTGATACCAATCGGGAGGATGTTTTTCCTTCATATTAATACACAACTTATAATAGGTATAAATACTTTCAATTACAGGAGGGTTGAAATGCAAAAAAATGGATACCGTATTCAGTTTACATCATCCCGGATCAGAGATCTCATGTACAGGACTACATTTGATCCGAAGAAAATGGATGGAGACGTCATACTTAATCTCTCGCTTATCGATAAAAAAGATCTGGACGATGTGCTCGGGATCTTCAAGATGGTTATCTCAAGCGGACTTTCCGTGACCCCTTACGTAAAAGTAATTTCCGAAGGGGAATCAATCGGAAACCTGACAATTGAAAACGGAAAGGTAGGGATCGGGACTGTTTGCAGTATAACTATTGACGGCGTACTGCTAAAAGCAGGAATTCCTGTAAATCCGAAGCTTGGCGGGGTTGTCCAGATCCGAAACGGAATTCCTGTACGTTTTACCGATGTGCTGACATATGTAAGTACAACTGTAGATCCTCTGGAAGTCCTGATGTCTCAGGGAATCACTTCCGTATCTGAAATGCTCAGGACAGGTTCAGGCAAGATTCTCGCAAACCTGAGGGAAGCTCCCATGGTTGCAAGAGATGTGATTGAAAGTAGCCTTTCTGACCTTCTGGATGCGGGCTTCAGCGGAATTCTGGAAGTGGGAGAACCAAACACAAGAGTTCTCGATGTCCCTATTGAGAGAGACCACCTCGGAATAGTTGTCATTGGAGGAACAAATCCGATGGCTGTTGTACAGGAGTATGGAATTCCTATAGACACAAGTGCAATGTCAAGGTTAATTTCTTTCAAGGAAATGAGCCGGATTGAAGATCTGGTCTGAAACCTGCTTATTACCTCTATTCCAGAAATTCCTGTCCTTCATTCACTGAGCCCTGAATTTGCTTTTCGTGGTATCCGGCTTTCCGGAACGATTTCCGGAGGGCAGCCTCCATTATCTTGAATTTGCTTTCCGTCGAAGCTGTTCTCCTATGAAAAGGTCCAGTTTTCGGGCAAACTCTTCTTTTACGTTCTCAGGAATAGTTGCCCCTGCGGCAATATCGTGTCCGCCGCCTGCCCCGCCAACTTCTGCCGATACAGTTGACATTGCTTCAGATAAGTTTACTCCTCTGCGGATCAGGTCCTGCGTCCCTCTTGCTGAGACCTTAACTCCTCCCTCTGTTTTTGCAAAGGCAATTATTGGAAGATTCCTGTTTTCAACTATTGTGGAACTCATGCCTGCAATTATTCCTACAATGGTTTCCTTTATCTGCGAACCTGCATCAAAGTACTGGATGTTATTGAGCTGAGTAATACCATTTTCTTTTACGTACAGAAGCCCGTTAACGAGGTTTTGCCTGTGTTCAGCAAGCAGTTTTTTGGCATCTTCGTAGGCGTTTTCCCTGTCCCCCATGCAGACTGCAAGCCCGATGTCAGCATGGTCGTACCGGGCAGTAGCATTGAGAAGAGTAGAAAACTCTGATGCATCTCTCATTTCCGTACCTTCCTTTTCATTGAGAAGGACGTACACCTCGCCTATCAGGCGCTCGATCCTGTATGACGGTATTCCTGATTTAAGGCAATACTGGATAAGCCCTGAGACAATTTTCTGTTTTTCCGAAACCTCAAGTTCTATCCAGCGCCTCCAGCGCTCGTCCTGGCTGTGGCGAATATTCAGGGAATGAAGAAATTCGATGCAAGCTTCTTCATCTCCGGTAAGTCCGGGAAGGTAAGGATCGGAAGAGTACTGCAGAAGTTTGTAGATTGGGCGGGTCTGCTTTCCGAACAGGGTCAGGTCTTTTTTGAACTCAAGGTGCCCGCCTCTTACTCCTTCCTCCAGAATTTCTCTGTTAATCCCTACAAGTTGCCCCATTTTCAGGTGTTGCATATCCCCTACAGCCCCTACTATGGCAAGTGAGGAAAGGTCTCTGTTTTTTCCGAGGGCTGAAGCCAGAAGGTAAGTGGTTCCCGAACCGCTCAGTTCGTAAGAACCGTTCGCCCCAAAAAGGTGTGGGTTGAGGTGAAACTCCAGAGTGCCCTGAGGCTGGTGGTGGTCTGAGACAACAGCATTGATCCCGCGGGATTTTATATGTTCGCACATCCCGCTTCCGAGATCCGTAAAAACTATTAACTCATGGTTTTCGTCTGCGAGAGTGTCAAGGGCTTTTTCATCGAGTTGCTTTACAAAACGTGCTGTATATTCGATATTTCCCCTTTCAAGAGCTGTGCAGATAATCCCTGCAGAAGTCAGTCCGTCTGCATCTATATGAGATACTACGTGCACTGACCTGTGTTTTCTTATCTCTTCGGCACACCTGCCTGCTTCTTTTCTAAATGCTTCCATAATTTCAGTCATTACTTTCTCCGAGATTCTCTGCTAGCCTCAGTTTAACTGTCTTTTTCCCAGCGATTTTTTCTTCCCCATTCTTTAGGGTTTATCATGTAATCTTTTCCATCCCTTTTCATTTCCGGAAAATTTCGGATTTCCTGTACTGTTAGTTTAAGATTTTTTGCATGATAACTCTTCTCCAGCTCTTCCCAGGGGACCATATATGCTTCCCTGTCATGACCTGTCCCGAGGCGAAGCTCTACTGCAAGGAATCCCCTCCTTCCTGATCTATTCAGGTAGTCTGAAATCCTGTCTATTTGATGGATGCCTTTTTTGTCTACAGTAAAATGCTGGGTGAAGTAAAGTGCGTTTGCTCCTTTCTCCACAGAGATACTTTTACATTCGATCCCCAGGTACAGGTCAGGGTCAAGGGAATCTACAAGCACGTCAAGGAACTGAGAAGTAAACCTGTGCTGCTTAAGCCGGTAGGAGATGGCTCTTATGCCTTTTTCTTCAATGTATGCGTTAAATGAGTTTACAAGCACATGTTCGAACTCGGTCATAAAATCCATCTCCTGTTTTTCTCTATTTTACTTAAGCTTTTTATTTAAAACATAAGGGCAATGCCCGGGTTTATTTTTCTATTTTTTTTCGGATCGCAAAGATGATACAGACGGGAAACAGATAATGAATTCCAGTAGCTATAGTGCATGCAGACAACAGATAATGAATTCCAGTAGCTATAGTGCATGCAGACAACAGATAATGAATTCCAGTAGCTATAGTGCATGCGGACAACAGATAATGAGTGCTGGTGGCACAGGTAATGCATACCGACGACAGATAATATGGGTTTTAGAGCAGGTTTCTGGTAAGAGTAAAGATGTTATCGGTCAGGTACTGATAAAAGTAATGCATATCAGGCTCAATAATATTCCTACGTCAATAATATTCTTGTATCACTGGTAGTTGCTAAAATGTACTGATGTATGAAATAAGGTTCCTGTATGAGAAAATATCTAATTACATCTAATTTGTTATTTCTAAAAGAAATTTTTATCCTGAAGGATAGTTTTCTTTAAAAGCTTGCTGGTGACTGGAACTCTTAAATTAATTAATTTCCGAAAGACACGTTTTCCGATACATTTTTCCTGTATCAGCTCTGGAACTTATAGGATTTGCTTCAGGACATATCTCTAAATATTTTAAAAAAAGTTTAAGCAGGGAATTCTGCCGGAGAATGGACGCCGATCAGGATTTTGATCGGCTTATTTAGAACTTTATTTTAATTCGATATGATAAAGGTTACAAACTCAGGGCTGAGCCTTGTTTCCCTTACAAGTCTTTCGATAGTGTCTTCATCGGAGTTTCCCTCTTCTTTCAGTTCCTTTATACGGTCAAATACATGTTGGGAAACTTCGGAATATTCGTTGATGTCTTTTCTGTGGCCCCACACATCGCCCTCAAGCAAAGCAATGTTCTGCATCGATAGATACATCTGTGCAGAACTGGAAATCGTTCTCTTGTATGAGCTCGGGATGTGGATCGCTTTTACTTCTGGACACTTCAGAATGAGTTTAAAAATGTCCTTGTTGGATGGTCTGAATGCAAGATGGACAATTTCCTCATTGAGTTTTAAAGTGTCAATTTCTTCTTTTGAGCTTACAACTCTAATTTTCATTTTTATCACCGCTCTTTCCAGGTTTTTTAGGGTTTAATTTAGGGTTTAATTTAGGGTTTAATTTAGGGTTTAATTAAGGGTTTAATTAGGGTTTAATTAAGGGTTTAATTAGGGTTTAATTTAGGGTTTAATTAGGGTTTAATTTAATGTTTCTCTGGTTTCATTTAGGGTTTAATTAGGGTTTAATTTAATGTTTCTCAGGTTTTTTAGGGTTTCTTAGGTTCTATTTAAGGTTTCTTTGGTTTAATTTCGGGTTTGTTTTTGTCGTTAAAATTCAAAACCTGAGTGGGGCTTTCGGATCTGATATATTACGTTTTTTATTATGTTAATGTCTCATAATATTTATTTTTTTATGAATGTTTTTTTTACTTTTATTTTAATCAAAAATTTATTCCTGAAGCCAAATCTCTTAATTGCCTTATTTTTGCTTTTTATAATTTTTTTTCGTTTTCAGGTTTTAAATTTCATATATTACGGATTTACCTTAAAATGTGGCCCGTATTTTTTTCCTGAAGCTTGAAGAGTATTTTTCGGAAAACCAAAAGTTGACATTTTTCTTTTTTTCATATAAATTGTAAATATTTTATACAATTTGTGAAGACGAGTATACGATATTGTACCATACTATTTAACATTTCTCTGTAAATCTCCCTGTGAAATCTGTAGATTCGAATGCGATGGACAGGGATTTCAGTTAACTAGTTATTTTTTATAGGCTGTTTTTCCTCATTTTGTAGGTACTAAGGACAGAATATTCCCCTCCCCAATCTTTTTTATATTTTTTATGTACCATATAATCCCCCTCATTTTTTAAAATTGATGGCTCAACTGAATTTTTTTCATAACAATGTCTTTCGTCTCTGGTCAGTTAATTTTACTAACGCAGAAATTTTGACTTGCGCTTCAATATTATTATTCAGTTGACTTACTTTATTTACACAGTACTATTTATATTTTTACATTAATTATATTTGATAGACCTTATATCTTTAAAATATAAGTGGTTATTATAAGGGAAAAGTTATAATAGCCAATTTTATCAGTTTCTCTTTATTGCCTTGCTTGTTGAGGTTTTAGCCCGTTTTTCCTCTTTACTTTTTAGATCCAAATCGAAACCTCCTATACTCTATAACTAAAAAACCACAGTACTATTTTTATATTACTAAATTTTATTAAAACGTTTTTACAAATTAATATTTATATATTTTTCTTTACTCTTCTCTTTTAAACCCAAAATCTGAAATAAATTGTCAGGAGCAAGCTGATAAACAATCTCCATTTTTATAAAAAATCGTTTATATATACATGGGGTATAAAGGGAGTTGAAAAAATAGTTAGTGGGAAAGCCAGGCACTTGAAACATAATGTGGGGAGAAAACGGTAAGTGCTTAAGATGGCGTTTCCGGATGTATACTGATAGATGCTAGAAAAGCAAATATGATACCAAAAAGTCCCTGCAAGGACAACTGTTAACAGGAATATTACGGGTTCCAGTAACTCTGGATAGGTTCCGGAACCCGATAGGTTGTGTAAAGTATCGGGTTGGAAAACTCAGTTTAAGGTGTGTAGTGGAAGAGGGCCATCTTTTTAGCCCCTCAGAGTTTTTGACATATAAGCTCCGTCAAGAGTATACCCGAGTTTTCGGTAGTATTCCCTGGCACCTATTCCACTGATTATTGCAAGTTTCCTGTAGCCGGATTCATATGCCGTTTTTTCAGCGTGCTCAATAAGTTCTTTTCCATAGCCCCGGTGCTGCCATTCCTTTTGTTTTGCCCCTTTTCCTACAGGTACCATGGAGCCGTAAACGTGCAGTTCTCTTATAAGGGCAGAGTCCTGCAGTTCCTGCCGGTGGGGAGTCGCCGGGAAACGCAAACGCGTAAAACCTATCAGGATATCTGCCGAAAGGTCTTCAAAAGCAATGAAATGTTCTTTACCGTTACAGGCTTCGTAAGTTTCCATCGTAAGCTCGATGTCTTTCTCGTTTAGCCCTCTCCCTTTCAGGCTATTGTGCCCCACTTCCCTGCAGCGTATACAGTGGCATTTACCTCCCTTTTCCCGAAGTTTTTCCTCTGCAAGTTGCCTGAGGTTACTCTTTCTGACGCCTGCAAAGATTTGATTGGCGGGAATGTCACGCTGGATGCGCTGGAGTCTTACCCATTTAGGCAGGACAGCTTTTATGTCTGCAACAAGCTCTGCAGCCTCTTCGTCTGAAAGTGCCTGATATTCTCCGGCTTCCCACATCCTGTGCAGAGGGGTGCCTTCAGTCACAAGAGTTGGATATATTTTGAGATAGTCCGGCATGAAACGCGGATCTTCAAAGAGCTTTTTAAACCCTCTCAGGTCGAGTTGTGAATCTGATCCCGGCAGGTGGGGCATCATGTGGAAGCCTACCTTAAATGCGCTGTCTCTTAATACCCGGTTAGCCCTGACAATTTCTGCAACACCATGTCCTCTCTGCATTCTGGTTAAGACAAAGTCATAAACACTCTGGACTCCAAGCTCGACTTTTGTTCCTCCAAGCCTGAGGAACTCGTCCACATGTTCTTCTCTTGCCCAGTCGGGACGTGTCTCAAATGTTATTCCCACGTTACGGATGTCTGCTATTTCGTTAGCTTTCTGAACCTCTTCAAGCGGAATGTAAGGGACTGATTTTCCGATCGTCCAGGCATTTTCCCTCCATTCAGTGCCTGTGAGATCATTCATTGCTTCAAGGCAACGTTTGCTAAACCATTCCTGATAGTCGAGGCTGCGTGCTGAAAATGTGCCTCCCATAACTATCAGCTCTACCTTCTCCACATCATGGCCGATCTCCCTTAGCTGAGATAGCCTGGATTGAACCTGGGCGTAAGGGTCGAACTCGTGTTGAATAGCTCTCATTGCTGCAGGTTCTTTTCCCATGTAGCTCTGAGGGGATTTAAATGCTGATTTTGGGCCTCCCGGACAGGGTAGACAAACTCCATGGGGGCATGGGGCGGGAGAGGTCATTACAGCAATTACTGCAACCCCGGAAATTGTCCTTACGGGTTTTCGCCTGAGGAACTCCTTTATTAGAGCTCGCTCTTCAGGTGTACCCTGCATAATTATATCTCCATTTCTGGGCAGGCTGGCAAGATGATGTAGCTTACTCACATCTTTTTTTTCTTTGTTCAACTGGACTTCGTCTTTTATTTCACCGGCAAGTACCTTTTCAAGTACACTTCTGCAGGCCCTGTTATAATCAGCTTCCTTCATTTCATATTCCGTCTTTCCGGCATTTATTTCCGGCTATTTCTTTCGGCAGCAGTTTTAGATAAAAGTGTTTTGAGACCGATTTCTAAGTAATGGAATTTCCCTTATGTAGGATTCTTTAAATTTTCGTTGGTCTGAATTCTCAATAAACTTGCTTTATGTGACTGCTCCCCTCATTAAAATGAGGGTCATCTATCGGTTTTACGAACAGACTGCAATCCCAGTCTGAGAATATTGATAGAAGCATTAAGATCACGG
>NZ_JJQL01000059.1:0-106729 GCF_000979975.1 Methanosarcina sp. 1.H.A.2.2 | reverse complement strand
CACTTCATCTTCTTCAAGTTTTATTTTTGCCATGAATGAAGATACAGATGGGATTCAAAGCTTATAAATAGGACTCAAAATTAAGTTGCCACGACACTAGAAAGATCTCTGTGGGGGTCGAAGCTAAAATCAACATATAAAGTTATACTGTTCGTATTAAATCACGATATTTGGCTCGATGGAACTTACATTGCTATACTTGGTAGTCAACAAATTTCGCGATGGTATGATGTAATCTCTAAGTCATCAAGAGAAAATAACGAAAAAATACAGAATATGTATGACGTTCGTCAGAAAAACTTACATTGGCAATCACAGTGGCTTAAATTTCTTACACCATTGCATCTAAAAATGAAAGGAGAAATTCCATATAAAGATCCTATATCTAAAGCTTTACTTATTCATCAGGTCAATCTAATCATTTTATACACCGCCTATAGAACAAAAGGGACTGAGAATAATCCAACCTCATCTACATATGTTAGTGCTAATCAGAGTGTTGAGCTGACATTTGAGAATTCCTTAGATCAAATCGGAAGTGATATCATTGCTAACGCTACTGATCTAATGGAAATATTGGAATGGGTGTATGATATTAAATGGTCAGGTGATCGTATAGGCTTCATACAGACTGTTGCAACTCAATATTTACATGCTGTCAGTCCTGTTACACGCTATCAGATGTTCTTCTATAACACTAAAAACATCTTAAATGAATTGAAATGGCACTGGCAAGCTTTCATTGATGGTAAAGTTGACAATTATACCTCACAAGTACAAATGCTGGAAGATTATGTTGCCAATACCGTCCAAAAATTTGCAGATCAAATAACTGGCATGAATAAAAGTTTATCAGATACTATGCTAGCAGCAGTAGGTGCGTTAATAGGCTCTTTCATCGCTGCATTATTTAAAACTACATTTAATCCCCAAATCTTTAAAATAGGTATGCTAGCCTATGCAGTTTATGTACTTTTTTTCCCCTTGATTTACAATATGATATATCAATGGGAACAGTACAAGACGATATGTAACAATTGTGATGTAAGAAAAAAACGCTTTCAAGAGAGGTTATATCCAGATAAAGTGAATGAAATTGTAGGCAAGCAGATAACTGATAGTGAAAAAAGATTTAAACGGTGGTTTTTCACGAATATCGCAATATATCTAATAATCGCTGTACTTGCTATTTTCTCTGCGTTTTGGTTGCCAGGATTTATTCAAGATACCACATTTTCTATCCAGAACGTTACTATCTCCTCAACATAAATTACTTATGCCTTTTGCTTTTAAATGTAAAAAGTAAAACTTACAGGCGATCTCAAAAGTGAACTTGATTCTACAATTCGGATAAAATATTCTATTATGAGGTCAATTCACATCTGAATTTCGGAAAAATATTCTATTTGAATTTCATGCGTCTTCGGTTAAGTGAGGAATCATGATAAATTACTCTATTTTTGTAACATTTCTCAAAAGCACATATTGATGTGAAGTTGGAACAGGGAATCGATTTTAGTTTTGTTGTTCGAAACTTGGGACTAATTTTTGCTCTAAAATCGATAGCATACAGCCCAAGTTTGACAGATTCTACTAATTAGTACCTTAGTTCCGCATTTTTAAGCGCATAAATGTCGCCTGATATCGGCTCATGTGCTTAAACTTAAGCACATCAGTTGCAAGGTAGAATCTATAAACCGCAATCATTAGACATCACCGATTTGCGGAAAAGAATATATGCGCCTAAAAAGGCGGAAGTTAGGTTAGTACAGTATTTTTGTACAAAAAACGCATTGTATCGGCACAGCACCTTTTGGGAACATGAGGGCGGTCTAAAATCAAAAGACACCTGATAGAACTTCAAATTGTGTGAAGACCACAGATGGCATGGAGCCCATTTATACATTACAAAATGTATGCTTCTGTCAAATTAGGGACACAGACAAGAAAACTCCTTAACCGATGACCAATGATTTGAATTTACAGTCAACCGTATCCATAATCCAATTGTAGAAATGGTCTGAGTTTTGAGATGGCCTGCTTTGGTTATTTTTACCTTTACACTCGCATTCTGAATTAACTAACCTATTTCCTTTTAACTGACTTTCCACAGATATCTTCAAAAAAGAACATTTTTTCTGCTATTGTTTTTGGAGAATGATTCGAAAATTTACAGTTATTATCTCAACTGAAGCTTAGAGAAATGCTGTTGGAAGTTTTCAATGAAGGCAAAAGGCCAAAAATTTTGGAAAATTTCAAAAAGAATATCGGTGTATTCAGAAATATGGTGTATTATAACAGTACAAGACTCAAAAACCTGTACAACATTGAATAGATTAATTATACGAGAACATAAAGGGATTGTATCAATAAATCCAGTTCTGATGGCTGACTGGTAACTGATTCAATTTATCCCTGTAGAATTGCCATTTTGACCTGCACTGGTCCATTAGCGTGAGAAAGCGAGAATTATGCGTCGGTTCCAGCAGAAGGTAGTTCATGGCTTCTCCTCTTTGCCTGTGGGAAGACGGGCGACTCAACACGGGTGGTGAGCGTCTGCATCTGGCGGATAGCTATCTGGTTGAGGCGCTTGAGGCGTTCTACCTGTTCCAGTTCCATGTGGATAAACTCAGCATTCATGCTCTCGATGTTAGCCAGCACGAGCAACTGTTCTACGGTGGCATGGTCGCGCATGTTGCCTTCAAGTTTGGGGTTGGCGTCACGCCACTGCTTAGCTGTTTTCCCGAAAAGAGCGACATTAAGTACATCGGCTTCGTTGGCATAGGTGATAGATTCCTGAGCAGGCGTGATCTCTGGAGGAATGAGGTGCTCCTTGATGGCATCCGTATGAATGCGATAATTGAGCTTAGAAAGGGTGCGGTTGAGGTTCCATGCAAGTGAGAGGCGGCGGTTTTCGTCTTCTTTAAGCCGCTGGAACTCCTTGATGAGGTAGAGTTTGAATTCGACGGATATCCAGGAAGCAAACTCGAATGCGATATCCTTGTGGGCGTAAGTGCCGCCATAGCGTCCGGTTTTGGAGATTATCCCGACAGCTCCTGTCTTTTCTATCCACTGCTTGGGGGTCAGGGTAAAGCTGTTCAAACCTGCCTGCATTCTAATCCCGTCGAATTCGACGGGATTACGGGTTATTGAGCTGCTCCCACATGCCCAGGAATTCCACAGTATTTCGGTTTCTGATCCAGTTGCGGATGAGATCATCGGTATGATCGGGGTTCGTTTCTGTCTTTTATTTTTCGTCTTTTTCCTTTTATGTTCTTCTCTCACTTTTTTGTCTGAAAGACCGCTCTCCTGCGTCGAGCGTGACAAGAATGATATGATACAGTGAATGATGTTGTATGGGTCGAGAGATCTATAAATTAGTCCGCTTGAACGAGCGGAGCGAGTGAAACGGACCGCGTACTCCCGAGGCGCAATTCGGGTGCCGAAGCGAAACTCGGGTGGGTCAACTAAAGTATCTGTTTTTGGGTCTTACGTTAGGGGAGAAGAGAAACCAGAAAGTGATATTGACGTCCTGGTTGAGTTTGCCGAACGGAAGAGCCTGCTCACTCTGGTAAATATAGAACTGGAGCTTTCTGACTACCTGGGCATAAAAGTCGATTTGCTTACTGAGAAATCGATAAGTCCTTATCTGATTGATGAAATTAAAAAAGAAGACAGAGTTATCTCTGAATGATGCCTTATATAAAAGTTGCTCAAATCCTATATATAATTAATAGCTTTTGAATAGCTTTTAAATAGCTTTTGAATAGCTTTTGAATAGCTTTTGAATAGCTTTTGAATAGCTTTTGAACTACCCTTCTATCAGAAATTGAGCGCGTAAATTACCTGCTGGCCTATTTTCCCATTTTGTTTCAGGAGTTTTTTGTCAAGCATATCCTGTATGTCACGATTTGCAGTGGGCTGACTGACATCACATATTTCCTGATACTCATTGCTTGTGATCTTACCATTTTCTTTTAAATATTCAATCGCTTTTATCTGCCGGCTGCTCAACCCTATCTGTCCGAATTTCTCTTTCATAGAACGGTCGCTGCTCAGCTTCAGGACCGTTTTTTCGACTCTGGAAATTTCCACGGCAATGCCGAAAAGGAAATATTCGAGCCATTCGGTCAAATCCCTGTCCCCGGCATCCGCACTTGAAAGGGCGGAGTAATAAGAGGTGCGTTCTTTGTTGTAGTGCTCTTCAAGAGCGAAAAACCGTTTTGTGTCAAAGCCTCTCTTTGTCAGGACCAGGGTGGCAAGAGCCCTCGCGGTTCTCCCGTTTCCGTCAACGAAGGGGTGGATTCTGGCAAGTTCATGGTGAGCGACTCCTGCCTGCACGGCGGGCATGAGGTCAAGGTCATCTTCGCTGTTAAGCCACTCGACAAGGGCTTTTGCCAGGGCAGGGACTTCAGCAGGTCCCGGTGGGGTGTAGGTGACTTTCCCGGTTTTAGGGTCTCCGACAACGACCCGCACTTTCCGGTAGTTTCCGGCAGAATCATCAGGAAGGATATTTTTTGCCGTAAGCCTGTGGATTTCCAGGAGAAACTCTTCGGTTATGGGTCCGTTTTCAGGTAAGGAATCGATATATTTCAGTACATCTACATAATTCCGGACTTCCTTTTTGTCCTTTTCGTTTGCAAGGACCTCTTTTCCCTCGATAATAAGCTCAACTTCCTCAAGAGTAAGGGGGTTTCCCTCGATGCTTGTCGTGTGGTGGGCCTGCTTTATCAGGGCTTCTCGCTGGAGTTGTTTTTCCCATGCCGGAATCAGAGGGCTGTTTATGATGACTTCTCTGGCAGCCTGGATCCTTGCAAGCAGGCGCACGATTTTGTTTGTGTACTTGAAATTTGGCTGAAACATCCATTTATCCGCCTTTCCATCCCTTATTAAAAGAGTTACTCCTTTTGTTATTAACTTAGCGGGAATTTATTTCCGCACTCATTGCGGATATTTCCATAAAATTGCTGCAAAAGATGAAACTGAATCCGAGACCCGGGAACCGTGAGTTCTATTTCAAGGGAGTTTGCTATGTTAGTATTCAAAAATAGCTTCAGTAGTTGGCTCTGCCAGTTTCAGCACATCTTCTTTAAAGGCGAACAGGTTCTCAAAAATAGCTGAATTTTGTCCTTTCAGGAGTTCCTGTTTCACTCTCTTGCCCACGATATCATCGCTTCCCTCTATCAGCCTGAGAACAACCGAGCCGGGAAATATTTTTGTCTCACAGGTGACATTATCGCAGTCCCCGTCTGTGATTCCAATAATCGGAATTCCAAGCCTGAAGAGGATGTCGCCTGCAATGGCTGTGGTGTCGTCTCCAACTGTAACTGCAAGTTCAGCCCCGGAAGCCAGTTCATAGGAATTTTCGGCGGCGTGGTCTATAAGCACAACTTTTCCTGCTCCTACCCTTCCCCCTCCCCAGGAAATAGGGCCTGATTTTTGGGAACTGGAATTTTGTTTTTTGGCATCCGGGAGTAAGGAATTGCTTCTTCGGATGTCCCCGCTTTTTACCCAGGCTCCGGAAAGGTCAACAGGGTCCCTTTTTTCGTAATTATGGAGCTTTTCAAGTCCGTGCTCCTTTATTTCTCCTCCTTCGATTGCGGTAATGAAACCGTTTTCGGAGATTATTCTTACCTCGGAAGATAGAGCTTTTCCGATTACAAGCCCGTTTACAAGGATGTTTTCTCCCGGAAATACACCTGAGATTTCGCGGATGATTCGGGCTTTTCCGGTTTTCGAGACGTTTTCTCTGGAAACAGGATTATGAAAGCTCAGAAGCTTTTCGGCAGGAAGTCCAAAGGCTTCAGAGAGTTTTTCAATGTAGCTGCCGGCTTTTTTGTTCAGGGGTATTAGCTTCCCGCCGGTACAGCCCGGGCTTTCTATCTGGATCAGTGGTTTCTTTTCAGGGTCCTTCAGGCGAGAGGCAACCTTTGCTCCAAAAATCATGCCTGTTTCGGGCGTTTTCCCCCTGTTAAGGAGGCATACAAGGTCTGAGGTTTCAAAAAAGGATTCAATGCAGGCGCTCGGCTTGAGGTGCCGGCTTATGTTTATAACATTTTCAAGCCCTGCATCAAGGACAGCTGTCTTTCCCATGGCTCCGCCAAGTTGAGCCTCTACTTCACCTATGCAGGAAAGCTTTTCCAGAACGATTTCCGCTTCTCCCGAATCGATTACTTCGGGCCCGTGGATTACCAGGCTGATTTTCATTCTCATTTGATTAACACTTAAGGGCACATGTTATATTACCCTTTATTCATCCCCTTGTGTGCTCCTGATACCTGCCTGAACAACGTGTTGTATAATAATTATCCGATTATTATCGAAAATTACATTACGCATTGTTACGTTCTGACAAAAACATAAGGAAAGAGGCAAAGAGATGGCTGACGTAAAAATTACCTGGCTTGGGCATGCTGCTTTTTTGCTCGAAGCCGAAAAGAAATTGCTGATTGACCCTTTTATTTCCGGAAACCCGAAAGCTCCATGCACCCCTGACGCTCTGGACCCCGACATCATAGCCGTAACCCACGGGCACCGCGACCACCTTGGAGATGCCATCGAGATCGGAGCCCGTACCGGCTGCCGGATCATCTCGATTCATGAGGTTGCAAACTATATCAAATCAAAAGGAGTCTTTGCCGAAGGCATGAACAAGGGGGGCACAATGGAAGTGGAAGGTGTGGCCCTTACCATGACTCAGGCGCTTCATTCCTCCTCAATTGATGCTTCAGGCTTCAGTTTCGACGGAGGTAGCCCGGCAGGGTTTTTGATAGGTATTGGCGGGCATTCCTTTTATCATGCCGGAGATACGGGTGTTTTCGGGGACATGCAGCTTATAGGAGAACTCTATGAACCCGAAATCGCCCTGCTGCCCATAGGAGACAGGTTCACCATGGGAATAAAGGAAGCCGTAAAAGCTGTGGAACTGATCCAGCCCAAAATCGTTGTGCCAATGCACTATAACACCTTTGATGTCATCAAGCAGGACCCTGAAGAGTTCAGAAAAGCTGTGGAAGCAAAAGTTGATACGAAAGTAATTATTATGGAACCCGGGGAATCGATCAAGTTTTGATTTTCAGGGGTTTTCTTTTTTCTTTCTTCTTTGTTCCGTTTCGTTCTTTTTTTCTTTCGTTCTTTTTTTCTTTTCTTCTATTTCTCAATAAAAATGAAGTGGAAAAAATAGAAGTAGAAAACCCGGGATTTCAGATCCCGAGCTTCTTTCTCTTTTCCATGATGTGCTGTTCGATCCCTTCAACTGCTTTTACTGCATCCATTTCCACGCTCAGGACTCCGCCTGTAACTTCCCGGCAACCTTCTGTCAGCAGTTTGACAAGGTTCGGGCCTCCGGTGACGGTCGGGACAGGATTTACATAGGTGTAGAGCCCGAGAGCCAGGGCAAAGATGGCGTCGATTGTGGCTTTTTGCTCCATGTATTCGGGGGCTGCGGCAGCAACAGGAAGGTCCGGGACAGGGACTCCTCCGAGGGCTCCGGAGATTGCTCCCAGGAGGTCGGCAAGCCGTCCGGTGTCGGTGCAGGTCCCGTAACTGAGTACGGGAGGGACTCCGAGGGCTTCACATACGGCTTTCAGGCTGTCCCCTGCAAATTCCCTGGCTTCGGGGGAGCAGAGGCCTGCAACCTGCATGGCTCCATTTCCGCAGCCCATAGACAGGACCAGGATGTTCCTCTTGATCAGTTCTTTTACCACCGCAACGCTGTCCACATCCTGCCCGGAGTCCCTTAATGTAGTGCAGGATACCATTCCGACCACTCCTTTGATTGCACCGCTTTTTATGGCATCAAGGAGAGGGTCGAGGGTGCCTCCGAGGGCGTCAAGAATGCTCTCGGTTGAAAAGCCGACAACTGCCTCTTTCATCGGGAGTTTCAGGGCGGTTCCAACCGAGCTTTTCCTGTTTTTGAAGTTTTCAATTGCCATATCCAGGAGTTTTGCTGCCTGCTTATCGGCTTCTACCGGGTTGTAGTTCAGGCGTTCGGTGATGCCTTCAAAAGCCACGAGTTCGCTTACGGGCATTAGTTTGAAGCCGTATTTTTTGGCGTAGAGGGGAGCTACCGGAAGCGAGCAGTTCATGTCTGCGGCAAAAAGGTCCACACTCCCGCTTGCGAGCACCGCTTCCTGGGAAATCCAGTTTCCGGTAAAACCGTAAAATACATTGTCTTCCTCCCACCTCTGGATCATTTCCTGCCCGGTTTCGATGCTGGCAATGATCCTCAGGCCTTTTGCCCCGGCTGCTTTTGCTTTTTCCTGCCATTCGGGCTTCCGGGCAAGCTGGACCATGGCAAAGCCTATGAAAGGTTCGTGCCCGTTCGGAAGCACATTTATGTACTCAGGGTCCAGCACGCCGAGGTCAACCCTCATCATGTGAGGTCTTGGGATGCCGAAAAGGATGTCCTGGCAGTACTCATTTACAATCTGGCTCTGGTATGCCATCGCAACTCCCAGGCGCATGGCTTTTAAGGCCAGGCTCACGTAGTACCCGTCCACGTTTGTCAGGCAGGAACTTGTTGAAAACATCATCTCCCCGTAGATCCCGCCCGGGAAGATGTCCAGTTCCTTCCACTTCTCTTTTCTTTCCGGAGGGGCAAGGAGCTCCACAATCCGGCTCGGCTCATAAGCAGGCCTGTTAAATTCTTTTTCTACAAACTCGCACAGGCGGAGAGCAACTTCGGAGTCCGTCCCGCTGGTTTCTAGCCCCAGCCGGCTTGCAAATGTCCTCAACTTTTCAGGTTCACTTATTTTGTAAGGGGTGTTGCCCTTTGCGGTTTCCCTCAAAGTCCGGATTGTCTGGTCTGTATGGTAGTGATAAGTCGAAGCCCCCATTACGTTCCTGAGCAGCATCATCCGCATTGCCATCCCATCAGCAGTGATCCCGCATACCCCTCTTTTGTCCTTTTCAGCGTCCGAACGACAGGGCCCGTTGGAACACAGGTCACAACGGGCTCCTGCCATACAGAAAGTGCATCTCTTGTCCGGAACTCCACCTATTCCCTGAGCCTCATAGCGGTCCCAGACATTTGTCATATTATCTTCCTTTATCCGCTCATACATCTTTTGAACGGACTCGTGATAGGAAATCCTTTCTTTGTCCATGGTTATTACTCCCCGGCTAACTGCCGCTCCCTTCTCCTTCTTACCTCAAAGATCAGGAGGTCCCCTCCAGGCATTACATTGTATGAACATTTTCTTATGAAGCAAATATCCATCAGTAAGCCTGGTTGCAGTTATCAGTATATCGGCGCAGGAAATATTTACAATTAATTAGAAGCACGGTAGCTGTTAAGGAAGTATGCGGACTGTTTGAATAAGAAATGTGTTAACTATTTGAATAAGAAATGTGTTGACTGTTTAAATTAGAAGCGTGCTGACTGTTATACTGCATTATACCGAATTTGAGAAAAGGTACGGAAAAAAAGCTAATCCCAGAAGGTGCAGAAAAAAAAGGCTGATCCTGGAAGGCACAATAAGAAAGGAAGAAGTTGTACCTGCGTTAGTTTTTTGTGCCTTCCATGGTTTGTGGAATTTATACCTTACTCAAAGTTATACATTATTCAACACTGTTTTCAACACTGTTTATATCTATCTTATAAGTGTGGTTGTCCTCAACCCGGAAAGTAATTGATTTATCCTGTTCCGTTTCATAATCGAGGGACTTTTCGAGTGTAGTGTCGTAGACCTGTGTGTCGTTTCCTGCAGTTATGTTTACGTTTACAAGAGCGCTGGCACCATTTGTATGTGCGTCGAATGCAACCAGTTTCTCATTATATTGCAGGTTTTCAAAACTTGCATCATATGTATTCCTGCTGATCTGGTTGTATTCATAAAATGACACTACGGTCATGTTGTTTGATTCATAGTTATCCACCCAGTCATGGAACTTTGAGCGGCTTATTGAGTATTTTATTGCAGGTTCCACGTCGAGTTGATGGGAGAATACCGGATAGGACATGCCTGCTCTTGACGCTGGCTCCCACCATTCCCATGTATCATCGTACAGGTTTCCTACATCCCTTTCCGCGTGAATTGCTGCGTCTCCGTTTCTCCAGGTCATTCCTAAGTTTTCGTATGCATAAATTGCATGAGTAAGGTTATCACGATTTCTCAGGCAGCACCAGCTTGTTGGTTTCTGGCCTAGTTTTTCAGACACGTACAGGTATTCTTCATCCATTACCCTGTATGCTTCTTCAAGTGGAAGGCTGTTTAACTCCTTTGTATAGTGTATGCCAACTTCCCAGGAATCGTTAACAACCAGATTGCGCAGGTACTCAACGTATGTGTCATTTGATTTCTCAAACATTCCCTTATCAAACCACATCGTACCTCTATACCCTTTGCTGTTCAGGTAGTCGATTCCTTCCCCGGTTGTATTCATTGGTAAAGGTCCGTCAAGTCCGAACGGGATCATCTTACTATCCCCGATTGCAGTTACGAGTTTCCTCTCCGTTGTCTGGTTTATATCGTATATGTCAACGTCAAGGTAAGTTCCTTCTCCAAGGATAAAAGCGGTGAACTTGATATATCCACTTGAAAAATCGATATAAGGAAGCTTTTGCCTATCTATATTATAGAACGGGGTAACTATGGAGTTTCCATCCTGTGCGTAAATTGTGTTTGTTTTGTTATAACCGTCAAATATTATTTTGAAACTTGTTTTTTCTGACGCGTCACCAAGAATAACTTTTTCGTATTTGGTTTCTCCAGAAGAGTCTCTGTAATAACTTTTAAGTATAGTCTGACCCTCGCTTTCTCGTATAATCAGTCTTGAACCCGGACTATCCAGTTCAACAAAGCTTTGCGGGTCATCTGCATTTATGTCCATTGAGATTTCATAGGCACATTTTACCATTGGGGTAAGGTTGCATATGTACAGGGCCCCTGCCTGCCTTGGTTCCTCGAGGTAGTGAATTATCGGGACAGAGGTACATTCACAAAAAGTAAAAATATCCAGGGTGCTTCTAAAGTGCTCCAGGTATTCATTGATTCCAAAACAAGAGATAGTATCCATACCCGGAAGCAAACTGCATGGAATTAGAGGAAAGTCTCTTACATTACTATACTTCAGCCCTGTTGAAGGGTTGTTGAAAAACAATTCTGATTCTTGCGTTGCATATATACTTGAATATAGTTTATCGTAAGCCTTTTCTCTCTGAACCTTTGCGATAAAAACATTAGCTGGAAGATTATTTATTTCAGAGTAGTTCTGTGAAAACAGGATGATGCTTCCCTGATTAATATTCTCAACCATTTTTGAGCTATCCGTATCCGGGGATGCGTATGCCTCTCCTATCCACAGGTAACTTATCATAAGTAGTATGAAAATAAACACTTTTAGATGACTACAATTCCTCACTAAATCACCAAAATTAATTTATAATTTCCATCTCTACACTCACCATGAAGTTTTATACCTTTTGACTCAACAACCTTCGGAAGGGTATTCTGGAAGCTCTCCGCTTAACTGTTTTTAAAATTATATTTGGAATGTTTGGGTCTTGCTGATGTATGTAAATTTTTTCATTATCCGAAATTTATATTTTCCAGTAAAAACTTCATTTTATCTATTATCACCTGTAAATTAATGTTTTCTTTTCCATTCGATTTGTTTTTATATAAATACAATCATGAACTTCCTCAAATAACAGGCACAAGGAAATGAAAGTACTTCTCAAGTTACAGTACTTTTATGCCAGGAAAGGGAATCATAGGGTTATTGGAATAACTATGTGAATTTGTGAGTAATGTTCATCTATATCTCAATAACGGTCTGAATTTGGGGTTTAAAGCGCAGATTTAAATTATATTTAAAACATAACTTTGCTATAGTTTACCTAACTATAGTTACCTAACTATAATTTACCTAACTATTGTTTACCTAACTATTGTTTACCTATAACATTTTATAGCATCAATACGAAATCACCGGCATGAACATGACTACAAATATAAAACAGATTCCACTAGCTTCCGGAAGCGGAGTTTTTGAGCTGAATATCCCTGAGAAAAACATTTCCAGCTTGATCCTGCCTTCGGAACCTGATAAAAAGGAGGATGGGGCTCTTTTAATCCGGAAAGCGCTCGAGAATCCCATAAAAAGCAAGAGACTTTCCGAGATTGTAAACCCGGAATCCAGAATTGCAATTATTGTGAGTGATGTTACGAGGCCCACTCCCACTGCAAAAATTCTTCCTCCTCTGCTTGAAGAGCTTTATTCAGGGGGAGCAAGGGATGAGAACATCACAATTATCTTTGCTCTCGGGCTTCATCGCCAGCAGACTGAAGAGGAGTCAAAGAAACTGGTTGGGGAGGATATCTACAAAAAAATCCGGTGCATCCAGCACGACACTTCCAGGTGCAAACGGATTGGGGTAACCAGCCGTGGCACTCCCATTGAGATATTCGAAGAAGTTCTTGATGCTGATTTTGTTATTGGGACAGGGGGAATCGAGTTCCATTACTATGCAGGATATAGCGGTGGGGCAAAGTCCGTACTTCCCGGCGTAAGCTCTGAGGAGTCTGTGCTTACCAACCACAAAATGATGATCGAGGAAAACGCGGTTTCCGGAAGGGTAGACAGTCCTGTAAGGCAGGATATGGAAGAAGCTGCAAAGGTCTTTGGCCTTAAATTTATTCTTAATGTTGTGCTTGACAGCAAAAAAGGGATAGTTGCTGCCGTTGCAGGTGATTTTATCGAAGCCCACAGGAAAGGGGTCGAGATTGTGGACGCCATGTATAAAGTGTCCGTAGAACCTGCAGATGCTGCGGTCGTTTCCTGCGGAGGCTATCCTAAGGACATCAACCTCTACCAGGCAAATAAAGCCCTGGACAACGCAACCCAGGCTGTAAAAGACGGTGGCTCGATCATCCTTGTAGCGGAATGTGCCGAAGGGATAGGAAACCAGATCTATGAGTGCTGGAACATGGAATGCAAAACTCCGGAAGATGCAATAGAGCGCTTCAAGCACTGCTTCGAGTTCGGAGGGCACAAGAGTGCAATCGTTGCAAAAGCCGCAAAGAAGTTCAAGCTTTACCTTGTCTCGAAGCTTCCGGAAGATAAAGCCAGAACCGCATTCTTTACTCCGATGGCAAGTGTGCAGGAAGCCCTGGCTGCAGTCCTTTCAGAAAATCCTGATGCAAAGGTTCACTTGATGCCTCATGGGGGGCAGACCCTGCCTGTCCGAAAAGAAAATTGAAGGATTCTAAAGAGAACACAACAGGTCAAAGCGGCAGAAATTTCGGTCTCAGTTCTCTTTAAAATCTGTATTTCTTTCTTTTTTTCAGGGCCTCCAGACAGGCTGGTGGAGGCGCTTGTATTTACCTGTGAATTAAAAAACGTTTATCGGGGCTAAGGAAAGTATTCTCTCAGCCCCGGAGTATTTCTCCAATGTATTGTTTCTCTTAATTGTGGTGTCATTTTGTCGGGCGCTTTTTATCTGGCTGACAGGTCGGCTCAGATACGGTGCTGTGCAGGGAGAGAGAACTAAAAGCTTTTAGCTCCGGTATTCCGTAAGAGATGTGCCAATAATCAGGGAAAATCAAAAAGAGAGGAAATAGAAAAAGAAGTGGCGCATAAAAATGCGCCTGATTTTTTAAAAAAGGGAACAGGCTTAAACGCCTGTTGATTCAGTTGCCTTGTGTGACACTGGCTCCGACATTTCCTCTTCTTCGTCTTCAAACCTGAGCCTGTAAGCCTTTTTCAGGAATTCGGCTGAAGGTGGGACTGTCATAAGGCTTACCACTATCAGAGTAAGGAAAGCGAGTGGGGTTGCAACCAGAATAGGGTCCACAAGGGGCCAGGTGCCGGTAAGTAAAGTTTCCTTTCCGAAGATTGCCAGGCAGATCTTGAGAGGCACAGCTTCTTTTGCATGTACAAAGATCAACCAGAACAGACTGCTTATCGAGCCTACAACAAGGCTCGCAGTTGCTCCGGCTCTTGTTGTGCGCTTCCAGAAAAGTGCTCCCATGTAGAGAGGCAGGAAAGCGGAAGTGCACAGGCCCATGAACATGGCAGTAGCCCTCGCGATGATGCTTACTGGGAGGATGTAAGCCAGAGCGACCGAGACCAGGATGGTAAAGGCAATTCCTAACTTCGTAGCGTGGACGGCTGTTCCCGTGGACTTTCCGTTCATGAGGCCCTGCTGGTAGAAGTCGTGCCCTATGGATGTGCCCATTGTGTGGAACTGGGCAGCTGCAGTAGACATCGCAGCTGCGAGCAGGCTGAGCATGAAGAGTGCTACAAAGGTCTCGGGCATGGCCTGGTTCAGGAATTCGGGCATTATAATGTCAGTGTTCCCGCCTGCAACCTGAAGGGAAATCATGCCTGTAGTCCTGTAGAAGTAGACGTTGGAAAGAGCTCCCACAACGTATGCGACTCCTGCCATCATCAGGATAAAGGGGCCTCCCACAAGGACTGCTCTTTTCAGGGAGCGGTCATCTTTTACCGTCATGAACCTCACTGCGAGCTGTGGCTGGGCAAGCACCCCTATCCCAACTCCCAGGGTGATTGTGGAAATCATTGTCCACCAGATAGGGGAGTCGAATGCCGGCATTGCAGTCCAGCCCCTGTGTCCCTGGTCAACAAGGGCCTGAGGAACAAGGCTTGCCATATCAGTAAGAGCCTGGTGGGCTTCTACAACTCCTCCCAGTTTACTGTAGGTGAACACCAGCAGAAAAGCCATTCCCAGCAGCATGAGGGTACCCTGCATGGCATCCACGTACATCACTGATAAGAGGCCACCTTTAATCACATACGAAGCAATTATAATTGTAAAGATAAGGAGAGCGAGGTTGTAGTTGATTCCAAGCGTGGTCTCAAGGAACCTTCCGGCCCCTATGAGCACACTTGCAGCGTAGAGAGGCATGAATATTGCTATTAGAAGCCCGGAAAAACCCTGGATGAACCTGGACTGGAAGCGTTTTCCTATAAACTCAGGGTAAGTTATGGACCCCAGGTTCAGCCCCATGCGCCGGGTTCGAGGGCCAAAGACCACGAAGGCGATGAAGATGCCGAAAAAGATGTTCATAAAGACTAGCCACAGAAGTCCCATTCCCAGTGAAGCGGCTACTCCTCCAAACCCTATAATTGCGGAAGTGCTGATGAATGCAGCTCCGTAGGAGAGAGCCATAATTGCCGGGTGCACCTGTCGGCCGGCAAGCATATACCCATCGGTCTGGGAATTCTTCTTATACCCCAGGCGGGCAACGTAGAAAGTGCACGCAAGATAAATGAGAACAAACAGGATAAGAGTTGAAGTATTGACTGCCATAAAAATCATTCCTGAAGAATTCAAGTTGCTGTTTTTTCGCAGGAGTTGTCAAAAAAGTCTGATTAAAAAGGCACTTTGAGCTGAGGTTCCCGGCACAGCTTACTGGTCCTGAACCGCTGCTTTTGGAGTGCTGCTTTTCACTGTCTGCTCTTCGTCCTCGCCTTTCCAGTTCAATGCCCCGTAAACCATACATCCGAGAGCACTTAATACACAAGAAACATATGCAAGCCAGATCTGTGGATCATCGATTCCTAACATCTACTACACCTACCAATATAATCTTCTGCCACTAGTTAACATGACACTTGTTAGCATAGTACATAAGAGCTTTTTGTTATTTAAGTATATTGTCTGAGGTAATTCAAGATCGGAGTAGACATAAGGCGTAATGTTATGTAATGTAATTTCATGCCACACTGAATACGATCCTTTTTATAATGAACAAGGCCCGGATATCAACTATGAACCCAACTAACATGTAACTATGAACCTGAATGTTAATTGGAACTCATGTGCAAAAAAAGACTCAGGAGGGTGAGAATAAGATTCAGGAGGTGAGAATAAGATTCAGGAGGTGAGAATAAGATTCAGGAGGTGAGAATAAGATTCAGGAGGGAAAAGAAGATTGTAGGTGAACCCCTTTCGGGGCTCATTCTTTTCTATTGAGGGTATTTCTCGGAAGGTCTTTATTTCAATGTACACTCAGTAATTTCCCCGCCGAGGTCTTCCCTGAGCATACCAACAGCTTTTTCAAAATCATCTGTCTGGCCAAGTACCCACATAAGCTTGACAAGGGCAGTTTCGGGAAGAGTATCTTCTCCTTCGATTGCACCAGCTTTCAGCATATCACGGCCCGTATCATAAACGCGGTCGCAGATCCTGCCGTTAAGGCACTGGGATGTAACTATTACAGGCATTTTTGCGTCTCCAATTTTCCGGAGCAGGGGAATCCATTTTGTGGAAACGTGACCCAGACCCGTGCCCTCAATAACAAGCCCTCTGTAGCCGTTATTTATATAATAGTCAAGGACTGCCGGATCTGCCCCCGGAGTGAACTTCACAATGGCACACTTCGGTTCCATTCCCGGCTTGAATTTGAGGGTCTTTTCTCCACGTCTGGTATAGTCAATGAAAGTCTTTATTTCTCCTGTACTGTAGTCTACAGTCCCTATCGGAAGGGAGTTTACGGACTTGAAAGCATCCCTGCGGGAGGTATGCATCTTCCTTACTTTCGTTCCGCGGTGGATTTCACAGAAATCATCAGAGGTTGTGCCGTGCATAACCACCACGATTTCGGCAATTTCGCTTATAGCAACCCTGGCTGCGCAGATTGCGTTCATGGCGTTGTCGCTGCTCGGACGGTCTGCACTTCTCTGGGAACCCACGAAAACGATAGGTACAGGCGTTTCTATCATAAAGGATAGGGCTGCAGCAGAGTACATCATCGTGTCTGTTCCATGAGTGATGATTACTCCCTCAGCTCCGGCTTCTATTTCTTCGACAACTGCTTTCGCGAGGTTTTGCCAGGAGTCAGAGTCCATGTTTTCGGAGAGGATACTTGAGATTACCCTTCCTTTAAAGTCCGCAATTTCCTTCAGTTCCGGGATTGCGGCGAGGATATCGTCAGCAGTAAACTGGGATGTGACTGCGCCTGTACGGTAGTCGATCTTGCTGGCAATCGTTCCGCCCGTAGAAAGGATTGCGATTTTTGGGAGCTTTTTTCCGGGTTCGGGAAGTTTTTCTCCCCTTGTTTTACATTCTTTTACGCCGTTTCCTCCTCCGTTTACAGTTTCTCCATTATTTTCCTGAAGAGTTACCCTTACCTTATCAATGGAAAAACCGGCGTTATACCCGCTGTTCATTTTTATTGCGATATATCCTTCCATGGAAGGCATTACTTTGCCTTCATAGACAGTACCGTTCCTTTCAATGCTTACCCGATCGCCCTGTTTGAATTCCATGAATGATCCCTTTCTGCTGATTTTTGAGATGCTGTATAATTTGTATGATACTAATTTGTATGATACTAATTTGTATGATACTATGAAATCTAAATAATATTAAAGTTAAAGGCGTTATTGAAATTAAATGTGTTATTGAATGTGCTTTTTACTTTTAGTTCACTTTATTCAGGCTTTCCTGTATTCTTCAACTACTGCAAGCAGGTTCTCAAAAGCCGAGTCGATTGAATCTTTAATAGTTGCAATCTCCTGCTCGTTCAGTTCAAGTTCAGTCTGCCGCTTTCCAAGGTAATGCTGCATTTCTTCCGGAGCAGGCCCTCCTGCAATCTTTCTTCTCGTTATATTGGAGACCGGGTCAAGGGCTTCCTTTACCATCTTTTCCGTCAATCCCCTGCTTGAAAGCGACTCTCCAAGCACAACTTCAGCCACGGAGTCGATTTTTTCCATTGTGGGTTTTTCCATTTCCTTTGCAAGTATCCCGACAATCTGGTGGGCAGTCCTGAACGGAATTCCGGTTTCTCTTACAAATGTATCTGCAAGCTCAGTAGCCGTTGTAAACCCTGTAATGGACTGGGCTGAAAGTACATCCTTATGGATTTTCATGGTCCTTACCATTCCTTCCATTACCCTGACCGATGCCCTGGAATTTTCTACCGAACGCCAGATATTGGGAGTTGCTTCCTGCAGGTCGCGGTTATAACTCAGGGGCAGGCCTTTGCAGATTGTAAGCAGGGACATAAGAGCTCCCACAGCCACTCCTGTTTTCCCGCGCATTAATTCTGCAGTATCCGGGTTTTTCTTCTGGGGCATAATCGAAGAAGTGGAGGCATACATATCATCCAGTTCGATGAAATTGAACTCGGAAGAAGACCAGATTACAAGTTCTTCAGCCATCCGGCTCAGGTTTATCATGAGGTTTGAAAACACCGAGGCGCATTCAATAAGGAAATCCCTGCTGCTAACCGCATCCATTGAATTTTCCAGCAGTCCATCAAAGCCCAGGAGTTCTTGAGTCCGTTTCCTGTTCAGGTTAAAGCCCGTAGAGGCAAATGCAGCAGCTCCGAGAGGGCAGAGGTTTACCCTGGAAAAAGCGTCCTGAACTCGGTCAAAGTCCCTGCCGAGAGCAGCTTCGTGGGCACAGAGGTGATGGGCAAGAGTAGTTGGCTGGGCATGCTGAAGGTGAGTAAAGCCTGGCATGAGGGTTTCAGTGTGTTTTCCTGCAAGGGTGACTAGAGTTTTTCTGAGGGCAAAGAGCTCTTCGAGCAGTCCGGTAAGTTCTTCTCTCAGGGTCAGCCTGATGCAGGTTGCAACCTCATCGTTTCTCGAGCGCCCGGAATGCATCCTACCTCCCACATCTTCCCCAACCATATCGATGAGCCTGGACTCAAGAGAGATGTGTATGTCCTCGTAGCTGAAGTCGAGCTTTTCCATCCCTTCTTCCCTTATTTTCAAAAGCCCGCTAAGGATTTTGCCGCAGTCTTCTTCCTTTATAATCCCCTGCTCTCTCAGCATTACCGTATGGGCAAGGTCCACTGCTATATCAGCATTAAAAATCCACCTGTCAGCCTCCATAGAGGAGGTATAATGTAAAATTTCTTTGTCCGGGGCAGCTTCAAGCCTGCCTCTGCGTAAAATGTTGCTCATCGGTTTTCCTCTGTATAATTGTGAAGTAAATCTATATTGTGAGAGTCTTTATTTAATAAGGGTTCTGTGGGATAAATGATATTGTGCGCTTGTATGAAGTCTCTATCACATTCTTAATTTGCAGGCATACAAGACGTATAAAATCCGCAGCGTGGTATTATTCCAAATACTTAAATATGAATCGGTTTTCAGGAAGTTTCCTTAGGGTAAGTGTAATAATGAGGACTCTTTAAGGAGGACTCTTGCTATTTTTACAAAAACATCCGAATCAGTACTTCGCTAATTTTCTATTCTTCATAAGGTTCTTCATAAAATATGTCTCTTGATTACGGTATCTGCGGCGAAAAATTTGAAGTAAATTTCTATCTGGCTCCACATTGAGAATAGTTAAATATCTAGTGGACAACTCATTGATAAGCATAATAATAGGGAAAGGAGTGGGGAAAATATGAACTATAAACTAATTATTATATCGTTGTTAGCAGTGGTAGCTTTGATGGGGGCACCCATGGCATCAGCTAAACCCAGCTTTTTGACATCTTTCAATCAGCACTATGAAACTGCAGGCACAAGGCTTGATTCATGCACTACCTGTCATAACGGGGAAGCCATAAATCCTTATGGCAGAGCATATTTAGGAAGTGGGAGAGATTTTACATCTATCGAAAATCTTGACTCGGATGGGGATGGATTTACGAATCTGGCTGAGATCAAGGCCTTGAATTTTCCTGGAAATCCTGATGATCATCCACAAACCACATCAGAAATTATACCTGAAACACCCGTAAACGTAACTGAACCATCAGTTAATGCAACTCCGGAACAGCCAACTACTGAAGTGCCAGTAAGCAATGCAACTCCGGAACAACCAACTACCGAAGTCCCAGACAACGCAACTGAGGAACAGGAGTCTCCGGGATTTGAAGCTATTCCTGTGGTTGTCGGGTTATTAGCAGTAGTGTGCCTGATGAGAAGAGATATCCGGAAATAAAGCGTAAATTCGTTTAATGTCCGCAGCCACAAAGTACAACCGAATCTCACCGATCTATGAGCTAATAGATTTGCCTCTGGAATTTCTCTTTTTCCGGAGATGGAGAAAAGAGGCACTTTCAGGCCTGAGCGGAACAGTTCTGGAAGTTGGAGTGGGGACCGGAAGGAATCTTAAATACTATCCTTCAAGCTCTCTGGTTACAGGAATAGATAACAGTGAAGGGATGCTTGAAAAAGCTCGGGAGAAAGCCGGAGGAATGCAAAATATCACTCTTCTCCTTATGGATGCCGAGCACCTGGAATTTCCGGACAAGAGCTTCGATTACGTGGTTACGACTTTTGTCCTTTGCACGATCCCTGATCCTCTGAAAGCTCTTAAAGAAATGAGGCGAGTCCTGAAACCGTCGGGGGAAATGATCAATTTAGAGCACGTTCGAAGCAGCAATTCCCTTATTGCCCTGTTTGAAGACTTAATCAATCCTGGTCTGTTTTTCCTGCTTGGGGATCATACGACCCGACATACCCTGAAGAATCTCGAAGAAGCTGGCTTTATCATTCAGGAAGCAAAAAAACTGGCATTTAAGGACGTTTTCAGGAAGATAAGGTCGAAACCTTAAAAGTTACGTATCCTCTTCAAATTCAAGGGGGAATTTTCTACCCCGAAAAATATACAATAATTTTGTCATACATTTATGAAGTTGATTGTGTCTCACAAGTATGTTTTTTATACCTAGCTAAATTTTTAATTTTCCAGCAAATCTGTGAAACTTATTTTTCCCCATACAATTTGAAGAGGATACAAAAGCTCTAATAAATGAAAATATAAAATAATGTAATAAAAATAGTAAAATAAATGTAAAAATTACAAATTCAGGATTCAGCAATGGGGGGTTAATTTCTGGTCGAGGAAACCTTAAAAATCGAAGGAATGGCATGCAATCACTGCGTCGTAAGAGTGGGGAGAGCTATTGCTTCCGTGAAGGGAGTAGTAGAAGTGGATGTAAACCTGGAGAAAAGAGAAGTAGTTGTGAACTTTGAAGAATCCATGACAGACCTGGAAAAAATTAAGGCTGCTATCCGGGAAGCAGGGTACGAGCCCTTGTGATTCCTTTTTTCTTATGTTGATCTATATTTTTCTGTTTGGCTCGGGTAGTAGTAAAAAACTTCCCGCAAACTCAGGTCGTGGGGTCAGTTACTGAAAAATCATGTTCAGGAGGATGGATTGCTTCATATTTGGCCAAATGTGAAGGATGGAGGTCGTTTTGTCGTATTGAGAACTAATCGTAGATCTTTGCATCCGATGTCATATATAAAAATAATCAAATAATATTTGTTAAGTGCTATACGGAGAGTGGTTGCAATAAATGGATTTATGGACAATTACGGTTACGGCATGATGGGGTATGGAGGTATGTTTTTCGGAATTCTTTTCTGGATTCTTATAATTGTGGTAGCTTATCTGCTAATCAAATGGCTTGTTGAACAGAACAAAACCCGTGGTGGTGAAGAGAAGTCTGCGCTGGATATTGCAAAGGAAAGGTATGCGAAAGGTGAAATTACTGAAGAAGAATTTGAAGAAATTAAAAAGCGCCTGGTCTGAGAGGGAAAATAAATATGAAATCTTTCCTCTTCTAGCTTTCTGCTAATCCTTATCGGCATTGGAAGATGAGATACATGATGAATCTGTAAGGTCCCTCGGTCACGAGGGTATGTCCTTTTCAGGTCTCCAGGATGGGCGACCAGTTCTTTCCTAAAGCTATACGAGACCTGATGAAGGCATCGGGTGAAATTGAAATAAATTGACGCATCTTTATTATTGGAGGTATTATGACGGTCACTATGGGCAGCAAAGAATTTGCAGCAGACCGGACATATATCTGTTCAATCATGCAGTATTCCATAAACTTATTATGTTAAATCTGCCAGTAAAAATCAGTGGAGGTTGAAACAATTACTCAGGAAACCATAAAAGTTGAAGGCATGTCCTGCGGACACTGTGTCATGAGGGTTAAAAAGGCAATTGAAGGTTTGGAAGGCGTAAAGAAAGTAGACGTGAGCCTTGAAAACAAACAGGCTGTTGTCGAATTCGATGAAGGAATTACTGATGTGGTGAAAATAAAGGATGTGGTGAAGGAAACAGGATATGAGCCTGTCTGAATTGGAATAATGTATTTAAATAGTCTCAAAATACTCAATTTATTCATCTCGAGGAATTTATTATATAGTAAAAGGTACAGATTTTTATAATATGGGTGGAACGCCTGTTTAAAAGCAGCTGATGATCTGGGGGTGAAGACATCGGGGAGACAACACTTGTAGTAGATGATATGATTTGCAGGTACTGCAAAGACACGGTTACCAGGCTCATTGCCTCTATTAACGGGGTTTCCCGTGTAAACGTAAACGTCCCTGAAAGGACGGTAAATGTAACCTATGACAGCCGGATAACTGATGCGCATGTCATAAGGATGACTCTGCTCGAAGCTGGTTATAAAAATATCAGAGAATCTTTAAACGCATTTTAAGTGGTAAGGCAGTCTGAAAATCTGGATAGGCGGCATATCCGATGGAAATTTCGATAGGAGTTTATGGCATGACCTGTGGTCACTGCCAGAAAAGTGTAGCGGATGCCATTTCTTCTCTTAAGGGCGTGGAGTCTGTAGATGTCAATCTTGAAGCCGAAAGTGCAACTGTTATTTTTGATCCTGAAAAGGTAAGCCTTGATGATATTAAGGAAGCTGTCCTGAAGGCGGGCTACTCAACCGAAAAGGAAGGAGAGGCCGAAGCGGAGGCTCAGGTAGAAACCTCCGAAAGCACCGGAAAGACAGCAGAAGCTCCGGAAGTTGCTGAGATCGAAGCTGAATCAAAGGTTTCGGGAACCGTTGAAAGTGAGGCGGCGGGAATTTCCTGCACCCTTGACGAAGCGTGCAAACTGGCGGAAAAAGAAGTAACTCGGCTGTCCGGGCAAAAAGCAGGCCCCAAAGAAATCACCCTCGGAGTTTCCGGGATGACCTGCTCGGCATGCGCCCTGAATATCGAGAAGGTCCTGAAGAAAAAAGAGGGTGTGGATTCCGTAGCCGTTAATCTGGAGCTTGGCAGGGCAAAGGTTAGCTTTGAGCCTTCCCTGATCTCTCCTCAGGAAATTGAAGAAGCTATTGAATCCATAGGGTATAAAGTCGAGAAAGATAAAGTAACCCTGAACCTCCAGGGCATGAGCTGTGCGTCCTGTGCTGCAAATATTGAGAAGATCCTCACTAAAACCGAAGGCGTAATCTCGGTTTCCGTAAATTTTCCGCTTGAAAAAGCCGTTGTGGAATTTAACTCCTCCCTCATTTCTGTCAGGGAAATTATTGCTGCAGTTCAGGGAATCGGGTATGGGGCATCGGTCCCTGCTGAAACGGTTGAGTATGAAGACAGAGAGCAGATGTCAAGGGACGCTGAGATCCGCAGGCAGAGAAATAACCTTATTGTTGCCCTTTTGCTGGGCATTCCCATATCCCTCGGAAACATGAGCATGATGTTTCCTTTCCTGTCGTTTGTGCCCTCAATCTTTTCCAATCACATTGTACTTTTTATAATGTCTACCCTTGTCCTTCTTTTTCCGGGCAGGCAGTTTTTTGTCGGGACTTTCAAAGGCTTCAAGCACGGCGTAACCGATATGAATCTCTTGATTGCTGCAGGGACCGGATCAGCTTATCTTATCAGTGTTGCAGCAACTTTCCTTGACCTGGGACCGGGATATGATGTCCTCTACTATGACACTGTAGCGTTTCTGATTATTTTCATCGTCTTTGGCAGGTACCTCGAAGCAAGAGCCCGGGGCAAAACCTCGGAAGCCATCCGAAAATTGATGGGGTTAAGGGCTAAAACCTCAAGGATCCTTGTAGACGGCGTGGAAAAAGAGGTTCCTGTAGAAGAGGTAGTCGTTGGAGACATTGTTGTGGTCCGTCCGGGTGAAAAGATACCTGTTGACGGGGTTGTGGTTGAAGGAAGCTCTGCAATAGACGAGTCCATGATTACCGGCGAGAGCATCCCTGTTGAGAAAGGTGCAGGGGACACGGTTATCGGGGCTACCCTTAACAAGACAGGGTCTTTCAGGTTCAGGGCTACAAAGGTCGGAGCCGATACTGCCCTTGCCCAGATAATCAGGCTTGTAGAAGCAGCCCAGACAACCAAGGCTCCCATCCAGAGGGTCGCAGATGTTTTTGCTGGCAACTTCATCGTAGCCGTACATATAATTGCCCTTCTGGCTTTTTTCTTCTGGTTTTTCATCGGTTACTGGCGTTACGGGGTAGGGGAATCCGCAGAACTCGGAGGAATAAGCCCTTTCCTTTTTTCCCTGCTCATAGCTATTACTGTCCTTGTAATCTCATGTCCGTGTGCAGTTGGGCTTGCAACTCCTGCAGCCATTATGGTTGGTACTGGTAAAGGTGCTGAAAACGGAATTCTGATCAAAGGTGGGGAAGCCCTTGAGAGGGCGCATAAACTTGATACTATTGTGTTTGACAAAACAGGAACCCTTACTGAAGGTACTCCGAAACTTACAGATGTATTTGCAGTTTCTGGCCGCGAAGAAAGCGAAGTGCTTTTTATTGCTGCAACGGCTGAAAAAGGGTCAGAGCACCCACTGGGAGAAGCCATTGTAAGAGGTGCGGATGAAAGGAAAATAAGCCTTGCAGAGGCAAAAAACTTCCGTTCTATTCCCGGAAAAGGTATTGAAGCATACCTTGAAGAAAAGAAAATTCTGCTCGGTACGCGCAAACTTATGGAAGAAAACATGATTTCTTTCGAGGGGCTGGAAGTAAAAATGCAAAAATTTGAGGAAAATGGGAAAACTGCAATGCTTGTAGCTCTTGGAGGTGAAATCATAGGTCTTGTTGCTGTTGCCGATACTCTGAAGGAGAACTCTAAAGAGGCAATTGAGACCCTGATAAAAATGGGCATCGAAGTAGTTATGATAACCGGAGACAATGCAATTACAGCCGGGGCAATTGCAGCAGAAGTCGGGATCCCGAGAGTGCTTGCGGAGGTGCTGCCTGAAGACAAAGCAAATGAAATCAAAAAGCTCCAGAAGGAAGGCAAGCTCGTTGGCATGGTAGGTGACGGCATTAATGATGCACCTGCCCTCATTCAGTCCGATGTGGGAATCGCTATGGGAGCAGGTACGGATGTAGCAATGGAATCTGCAAAAATAGTGCTTATCAAAAATGACCTGAGAGATGTGGTCGCAGCGCTTAAACTGAGCCGGCTTACCATTAATAAGATCAAGCAAAATCTGGCCTGGGCCTTCGGATACAATATGCTGGGCATCCCTATTGCAGCAGGAATCCTGTACCCCATTTTCTTCCGGATTATGATTACGCCGGAACTTGCCGCCGCTTTCATGGCATTGAGTTCAGTTTCTGTTACAACCAATTCCCTGCTAATGAAAAGAAGCAGGATTAAATAAGTTCAGAGCAGATACTTTTGAAGCTTATAATTTAAGGTAAATGTCAAAAAATGAACGCCGCATGTGTGGGAGGTTGCTAACAAAACTTTCCTGCATGCGTACTTAAAAAACTCTCCGGATGAACCTTTTGAAGGTTAGGTTTTCGGGAATTCTGAACACTTGGTTGTTGCTGGTGAATTATATGGTAAAATTTGGATCCAAAGACAAAAGGACCAGAGTCGTGCTTCTCTCAAGTATTGCCACCTCGATAGTGCTAATGAATCTCTTCCTGTTTGGGGCTTTATTGACCAACATGTACCTGGGGGAAACAGCCTACACTCTGGTAGATATCGCTGCGGGTTCTATTTTCGTTTTTGTGATTACCATGATTATCTCATTGTCCCTCTGGCCTAAGGTAATTGACTGGCTTGAAAGCAGAGAAACAAATAAGTAATGAATCTCAATTTTTTAAAAACGTACTGCTTTATATAACAATGAATTTACCTTCTGCCATGAACAATGGAAGTATCAGAGCAAATATCAAGGAAGGACTAAAAGTGGGAATTGTCCTGAAGCAGGACCAGAGAACCGGGAAAATTACCCAGGGCGTTGTAAAGAGAATTTTAACCAATTCTTCAACTCATCCGCATGGGATAAAAGTTCAACTAGCGGATGGGCAGGTTGGAAGGGTTAAGGAAATCTATTAAACCCTTTCAAACTTTTTCAAATCCTTTTTGACTCTTTCAAGCGCTCTATCTTTTCTAAAAACCTGTCTTTAACTTACCTTTTCTTTACTGCTTATCTCTTCTTTTCAGCCAATTTTTTCTTAATAGCTCATTTATTCTTTCTTTTTGATATCATATTCTGCTTTACCAGGTTTGCGTACTTTTTCCAGCTGTTTTCATCGATTTCAGGCATTGAAATTATATGAGCTTCACTTCTTTTCTCCCCGGTGAAGGAGTCGATTGCTTTCTGGATGGAGGCAGGGTCTTTATTTCCGATAAGGTCTATAATTTTTATTTCCCTGATAAAACGGGAGATTGCAGTCATGGGAATTTCATTTAAGTAGGGCAGGGGAGAATTTGAGCCGACTATTTTTCTTGAGCCTGCCATTGTGGAAACTCCGTTTTCGGCAAGTGAGATCAAGGATTGCCCGGCAAAGTGGGCGCTTTCTGCTCCGCAGACGACCAGGCAGTTAATATTCGGGTTTGCAAGCACATTGGTTATTATCTTTTCAATCCCGAAGTTTGCAGTAAAACAGGTTCCACAGATTGCATAGTTCTTAAGTCCCCATGCCTTGTAGTCAGAGGCAAGAGTTACCACAGCTACGCTCGAATTTGTGTCTCCTATCACGTAGTTTCCGGAAGTTATAGGCCATTCCATCTCGTTTTGCTCCTTATCCAATATAGATTCTTTTTTGGAATTCATCTTAGTTCTAATGTGTAAGTCCTCTGTCTCCATTGTAGAATCAAATTTAATTTTAAGACAGTCTCTTAATATTTCCTGACCTATTTAACATAATAATTTTATGGAATACTGCATGATTGAACAGATATATGTCCGGTCTGCTGCAAATCTTTTACTGCAGCAGTGACTATCATAATCCACTCAGTAATTAAAAATGGTATTAAATTCAGTAATTACAGATGGTATCCTCTTCAAATTTTATTGATTATCAATCTCATAAAAAATATAATAGTTGCTTCACTTCCCTTGAGCATATTTTGGAATTTAAATATGGAACCAATCGAATTTACAGAATATATAAAAACAAGTCAATTACTCAAGGATATGGCCCGAATTCTGCAGGTTAGGAAATGGATCAGGGAGTAATGATATGTTATCTTAACGAAATGATGTGGTTTCCATCGGCTTTTGGGAAATAATGTTTCTCTCGAATCCATTGATGCTAATTCAGCTAGAGTAACGTTAAAGGACATGGGCAAAAGTGTAACAGCGACAATATATTTTGACGACGAAGGGAAAGTGACAAACTTTATAGTTCCACGTTATCGAGATATGGGCAATGATAAATTTGAATTATAAAATTGGTCCACTCCAATTCGGGAATATGGGGAATTTGATAAATTGAAATTCCCTATAAAAGGGGCAGGGGTCTGGAATTTAAATGAAGGTTACTTGGGATATATTGATGTAACCGTAACCGATTTAAAGTACCCCCAAATGAGCCTTATTGAAGAGTCAAAGGCAATCTTCTGGTCACCTTTTCTTTATTTTTGACATTACATTCTGCTTTACCAGTTTCTCGTATTTTTTCCAGCTGTTTTCATCGATCTCGGGCATTGAGATGATGTGAGCTTCGCTTCTTTTCGGGCCGGTGCAGGAATCGATTACTTTCTGGATGGAGGCAGGGTCTTTGTTTCCGACAAGGTCTATAATTTTAATTTCCCTGAGGAAGCGGGAGATTGCAGTCATGGGAATTTCATTTAAGTAGGGCAGAGGGGAGTTTGAGCCGGCTATTTTTCTTGAGCCTGCCATTGTGGAAACTCCGTTTTCGGCAAGTGAAATCAGGGACTGGCCTGCAAGGTGGGCGCTTTCTGCTCCGCAGACGATCAGACAGTTTATGTTCGGGTTTGCAAGCACATTGGTTATTATCTTTTCAATCCCGAAGTTTTCAGTAAAACAGGTTCCGCAGATTGCATAGTTCTTAAGTCCCCATGCCGTGTAGTCAGAGGCAAGAGTTACCACAGCTACGCTCGAATTCGTGTCTTCTATTACGTAGTCCCCGGAAGTTACAGGCCATTCCATATTGTTTCACTCCTGATTCAGAATTGATTATTTTCTGGAATTCATCCTATAAGTTCTAATTGAAAATGGTTTATTCTTTTCGACTGAAATCGGAGGGCCACAGACACGGGCAGAAGCTCGTCATATACCGTTGTTCCAGGGGCTCCGGCAAGGGTAGGGCCAAAGATGTATCCCAGATTTGAGGCAACAGACATCCTGCCATAGTTTTTATTTCTCTCTTTTTCGGAGGTGAGGTCAGCGAGATCTGCGTTGGCAACAGATACGTTTCCTCCTGTAATCCCTCAAGAGCCCTTGCAAAAAGAGTGCAAGCAGGGGAAGAGTAATCGTAAAAACGCCCCGCAGGTCAGCCCCCCATCCCTGAATAGGAGCTCAAATAAGCTGGAAAGCAGGGTAGATGGAGGCTTTCGATAATTTTTATGCCTTCCGCAACTTCCTCAAGCCTTCCGCAAGTATTTCGCTCTTTCAGCGGATAATGCTGAGTGCAAATAGCTTGCCAGGTTCTTTCGGGTTTTAAATCCTGATAAGGAAATTTAAAGCTTTTTAAGACGTTTAAATTCTCTTCATTATTAATACAGCTTATTTTTCATATTTAACGGTACATAGAGGAATAAGAAAGGATCAATAGTTGTTTCTTTTTTTATACCGCCCTTGTATGTTTGATAAAGGGGTTTATGTATTCTCTTTATTGAATGTGAATTGCGCAGATCTTTTATCAAGGAAAATAAAGTATTATCAAGTTTTAAAAGCATCAATTCTGTAAGGTAACAAAACTATTCAAAAAAGTATACTTATATTCTAATTTTACAATATGAAATTCTAACCCCAAGTTGTTTTCCAGGCAAAATGAAACTAAAAGCTTTGAAACAATCTATGGGAATTAAAAGATCTTTAAGAAAGTGAAGGAAATAAAGGTCTTTAAAAACGTAAAGGAATAAAGGTCTCAAAAAACAGAAAGGAACTAATCTCCAAAGAGTAAGTACTCCAAAAACATTGAGAAAAACCTGAATGTTAAGGGCATTTCCATCCTGAAACGGTGGCATCTGTTGCATCCACATTGATGTCAACGATCCGATTCCTTCCGGAACCTTGCAGCAGAAGCCACTGTGTTATCCCGTGAATTGCTACCTGGACAGGTTGTCACAGGATCGCTGCGGGATTAAAACCCTGAATTAAACGGTACTGAGGCGGTGTCAAAGTCCGTGTTAACGGGGTTAACCCTTAACAATAAGAATTTTTCAGGCAGCAACTGAGGGCGGATTCAGGAGTTGCCTGAAATATCTTTATTGTTTTATTTCCATACTGTTTTATTTCCATACTGTTTTATTTCCATACTGTTTTATTGATTTCCAGATTATTCATTTATCTACCCCCTTTTTTATTTTTTCCAGCTCCTTTTGTCCTTATTCCCCGTAAGGCTGGCATCTCAGAGTATTTTATGGGTTTCGAAATGTTCTTTATCGTTTACCTGTATTCTGTTTCTCTATGTCAAAATCATACTGGGAAATGGTTTCCGGAAGGAACATACCCTCAAGTCTTGAGCTTTACCCCGTGATTCACAGTTATCTACAGGAAGGTTATAATATTCTCGATGTCGGATGTGGGTTTGGAAAAATTAGCCTTGAGCTTGCTTCCCTGGGATATTCGGTAACAGGGATAGATATAAACACTGAAGCTGTCAAGCTTTCAAAAGCTGCTGCAAAAAACCTGGGCCTGGATCGAAAGATAGAAGGGAGAGCTGAATTTAAGGTTGTGGATGCTTCTGATCTTCCTTTTCACGAATCAAGTTTCGATTTTGCAGTCATGCAGGCTTTTTTGACCTCTGTGCCGGACCCGCAGGAAAGAGCCAGGATAATTCAGGAAGCTTTCAGAGTCCTGAAACCCGGGGGTTACCTTTACCTTGTGGAATTCGGGCAGAACTGGCACCTCAAGCTTTACAGAAATCGTTACCTTCAGGACTTCCCGGTTACAAAAGAAGAAGGTTCTTTCCTTGCCCTGAATCCTGAAACAGGAGAGGTTGAATATATTGCACACCATTTCTCCGAAAAAGAGCTTGTGTTCCTGCTTGTAGACTGCGGGTTTGAGATTGATTATTTCAGGGTTGAAGAGCTCAAAACCAGGACAGGTAACAAAATTAACGGGTTTGTAGTTGTGGCTAAAAAGCTTTGAACCTCGGGCTGCCGGCATTCTTTCTATCAGATACTGAAAAACCTCAAAGCCTTACTTCTGCTTGCACAAACCTATTTCAATCAGGTAAATCTGGTCATTCTGGTCAGTCAGGTCAATTATGTAACCCTATCACTCAGGTGAAGCCCGATAACTCCTGCAATTACAATGACAAGAGAAATCATCTTGAGGGCAGTGGCAGGTTCCCTGAACCAGAAAATCCCGACTACTGTGATAAGAGCAGTCCCGAGCCCGGCCCATATTGCATATGCAATGCTCACATCTATTCCTTTAAGGGCAAGGGTAAAGAAAAAGAAACTGATGGCATAAAATACGAATATCAAAACTGAAGGGAGCAACTTTGAAAAGCCTTCGGATAATTTCATGCAGGTGGTTCCGCATACTTCAAATGCTATTGCCAGTAACAGCAGGTAATAATAGTTCATTAATGGATTATTTTACTTCTATTTATTAATCAGTTCCCTGGTTCATTAGTTTCCTAGCTTCGGGATATCACCCGTCTATTTATCTTGTCCAGTCTGTCAAGTTTATCAATATATTCTTATGTATCAGGCCCTTTCTTTTGAAAGTACACTGAAATTTAACAAATATATTAGAAATTTCAGGTATAAATATGAGAAATCAGGCACAAATCAGAAAAATTTGATTCTCATTCCTGCCTCTGGAAAAGCGGTCGATTTTAAGGCGAAATGATGTTTTAAAGGTTTTAGAATGATTCTTTTTATGCTCCTTTCCACTTGAGATAAATTTATATGTTATAATGTCTTGGGAAATATTGGCAGTAAAAATAAAGAATCATATGATCTGTTATTAAAAACTTCATTTTTGTTTTTAATAAAAGAATTGTATAGGATCTTATTTTTATAGCAACCTAGAGGATATCCGCTATAAGCGGAGGTGAAACGAGAGTGAGTTTTAATGACAGAGGGAATTCTTTAAGGGGAAGAGAAAGCAACCGGGGAAACAGAGACAACAACCGTGGTGGTAGCAGAGACAACAACCGTGGTGGTTTCAGAGGTGGCAGCAGCGGCCCCAGAGAACTGTACCCAGTAGTGTGTTCTGACTGTGGCGTTGAGACCCAGGTTCCATTCAAGCCAACTGAAGGAAGACCGGTTTACTGCAGGGACTGTCTCCCAAAACACCGGAAATTCTAATTCCAGAAATTCTGAATCTTTTGATTTTTAATTATTATCAATGGAAACCTTTTGACAGCAGGGTTTCCAAATATTCTTATTTCTAATGTCTTATTTCTAATGTCTTATTTCTAACGTCTTATTTCTAACGTCTTATTTCTAACGTCTTATTTCTAACGTCTTATTTTTAATGTCTTATTTTTAATGTCTTATTTTTAATGTCTTATTTTTATGTCTTATTTCTAACGTCTGATTCGTTACTCTGACCCTTTATGTTTGAGGAAGAGGCTTTTATATGTCTTCCGGCTCACGTGGATTAATTTTATATAACATAAGAGGTTTTTACAATTAGTAAAAATAATGAGACATAATCTGTTATTAAAAACTCCTTTTTTTGTTTTTAAATAATAAATTATATCTTATCATATTTTTATGAGATATGTGTATCCGCTATAAGCGGAGGTGAATAAAAATGGGTTTTAATGACAGAGGAAACTCTTACCGGGGTGGCAGCAGAGACAGCAACCGTGGTGGAAGTGGTGGTTTCAGAGGTGGCAACAGTGGCCCCAGAGAAATGCACAAGGTTACCTGTTCTGACTGCGGTGTCGAGACAGAAGTTCCTTTCAAACCAACCGAAGGACGGCCGGTTTACTGCAGAGACTGCCTTCCTAACCACAGGAAGTTCTAAATTCGAATTTATCGCGTAAAGTGTTGCGCTGTAACTGATTACATCAACACTTAATCCACTTTTTATTCTGTGTTTTTACCTTATCTTTGGGTGAAGGGCATCGAAACTCTTATGTCTTTATATGTTTATTTATCATGTCACATCATAAATTTTCATTGATTACATCTTAGTTAATATTTATATAGCGGGATCTGGAATTGCTCTGAAGAATTTTGAAGTAAACTCTAAGTCATGGGTTATGAACTGATTTACTCCACCTTCCAAATAGGAGAGTCTCCTGAGATATTGGATTCTCAGAGGTTCTAGATTTTTCAGAGGTTTTTTACTTCCTATCCATTTATGAACTTTCACACCAAAGTACCTAAAGGAATTGTTGAACACAGTAAGTTCGAAAAAATATGATCTGATAAAATAAATGCGAATAAAAGACTCAAAAGTAATAATACAACGAGGAATCAAACTGGCAAACTATAGAAGCAATATCAGAAAGAGAAAAGCAGGAACTGGAACTGCCGCACCAACTACTCAGGAAGTAACAAGGGTGCGTACCCCGCGCAAGGAAAATCATGAAGTACTGGCAACGGTAGGAAGTCTCTTAGGCTCAAAGAGGGTCAATTTACAGTGCATGGATGGTATTGTCCGAATGGGCCGAATCCCCGGATCCAAGAACAAGAAAATGTGGATTCGTGAAGGTGATGTCGTAATTGCCACTCCATGGGATATTCAGGATTCCAAAGCCGACGTTATATGGAAATACACCAGGCCTCAGATAGAGTGGCTCGAGCGCAAAGGCTACCTTAAATAACTGCCTGATAATTTATAAGGCTCAATTCACAAAATACAACTTTCTTAATATTATTTGGTTTTAACCAGTGCCACGGTTTAAACCTCTTATTCCTCTTTTCAATAATTCTGCATTATTCAGAGCTATCTATAGTTTTCTGCCCTTTTCATCTCCTGCTTATCCTTTTCCAGCTTTTCAACAATCCTGCTTTATCTTTTTCCGGTTTTTCAACAATCCTGCTTTATCTTTCCGGTTTTTCAACAATCCTGCTTTATCTTTTATCAGATTGCACTATTTTACTGGTATGCTGATTGTACTTGCTTGCAGAGTTTGCTATTTCATGTATTACCCGGCTTAACATGCATACATGCATTATACTCCTGCTTTCGGATAGTGCCACAACAGTGTTATAATAAACTTGATTTTGTACCTCAAGTGCGTAAGTCTTAAAAACATTAAATCCGGGATATATTGCGTGAAAAAATTTGAATATAAGTGTGTTCCAATCCTGAAAATGGGAAGAGGAACTACAGAAGACCTCAACAGATTTGGTGCTGAGGGCTGGGAACTGGTCTGTGTATGGGCTTTCTGGCACTACCTAAAAAGAGAAATTGAGTAATTAAAAAAGTCAGGTTCCATTATTTTCTGAAAAGTAGTGGTCAAAAAGCCTGTGGAGTTTAAATATCGGTCGTTTGATCCGTAGGATCTGGATGATTTGGATTTAAAAGCAGGTGGCTTCAGATGAATTATATTTTTATGGTCTTTTAATCCGTATAGGCAAGATTTATATAATTTGATTGTATAGTGGAAACATTAAAAATAAAGAGATGTATAATCTGTTATTAAAAACTAATTTCTGTTTTTAATCAAAGAGCTCTATACAATCTTATTTTTAAGCAAATGACTATCCGTTGTAAGCGGAGGTGAAAAGAAAATGGCTTTTAATGACAGAAACTCCTTCCGGGGAAGAGACAGTAACCGGGGAGGTTTCGGAGCCCCGAAGGAAATGCACAACGCAACCTGTTCCGACTGCGGCGCTGAAACTCAGGTTCCTTTCAAACCTGATCCCGACAGACCGGTCTACTGCAGAGACTGCCTTCCTAACCACAGGAAGCCCAGAGAGAACCGCTACTAATTTCGAATTTATTCGAAAAATTTCACTTGATAGATTATGTCCGTTTTGCTTAGCTTGAGCAGGTCAAACGGACTACTTCTTTTTATAATGTACTTTATTAAATGATTATGCTGTTCCACTTTTCATTTGCTCAAAATTTGAGCTTTCTTTCGATCCTTTTTTTATAATTGAGCTGATTTTATCCTGTTACTCTATTTGTTCGTGGGGTCAGTTAATGGGCTCAGTTAATGGGGTCAGTTAATGAAAATCGCATACAGATGTGCTGTTCTCAAATCCGGTCAAAGAAGGCAGATGTGCCCGGTTTGCCGGACATAATCAATAACTCACGGGCACTACTCTATATTTTTTGATGGAAAATTTTATATAATTAAACTCCTATGTAGGAGTAGTTGAAAATAAAGAGACGTATAATTGTTATTAAAAACCAATTTTTGTTTTTAATCAATAAATTTTATACAATCTTGTTTTTACTCTATAGATATCCGCTATAAGCGGAGGTGAAACAAAAATGGGTTTTAATGACAGAGGAAACTCTTACCGTGGTGGCAGCAGAGACGGCAACCGTGGTGGAAGTGGTGGTTTCAGAGGCGGCAACAGCGGCCCCAGAGAAATGACTAAAGTAACCTGTTCTGACTGCGGTGTTGAGACCGAAGTTCCGTTCAAACCAACAGAAGGACGGCCGGTTTACTGCAGAGATTGCCTTCCTAACCACAGGAAGTTCTAATGATAATCTGGCTTGAGTGTTAATTTAATTATTTATTGGATTAACACCCAATTCATTTTCACTATTCGTTTTTTTATTTTCTTTGTTTTTCGCCTTTTGTTTTTATGGATGGGTTCAGAAATCAAATACATAACAATTTAATTAAATCTGTTCAAAACCGCAAATGTCTTTGATGGCATCCATAAAAGAAGGAAAAACAAACGGAATCTGGAATGATAATCAACAAATACAATTAAATTGAAATTATTAAGATATAAATCAGCAGAGGAGGAATTAATCTGGCTAATTACAGAAGCACTATAAGAAAAAGACAAGCAGGATCTAATAAACCAGTAGGGCCGGGAGACGGCGCCCAGGAAGTAACAAGGGTGAGAACTCCACGTAAGGACAGAAACGAAGTACTGGCAACAGTAGCAAGTTTACTTGGCTCTAAAAGAGTTACACTACAGTGTATGGACGGCGTTGTCCGCATGGGCCGTATCCCCGGTTCCAAGAAAAAGAGAATGTGGATCCGCGAAGGCGATGTTGTCATAGCCAACCCCTGGGAAGTTCAGGACTCAAAAGCTGATGTTACCTGGAAATACACAAGACCCCAGATTGAATGGCTTGAAAGAAAAGGGTACCTTAATTAAGATACCTTAAACAGTCCTTATTCGCTTTGCATAGCACTACCTTAACTGTAGCCTCAATCAGCCAGTGGTTTTGAATAATTGCAATTTATTTTGAATAATTGCAATATTATATCTACAAATTAGGAAGCGCAAATTAAAATTTATAAGTTAAAAAGCCTGAAATTCAGATTGAAAACGACCGAGAAAATATAACTAAAAACTTTTAATTAAAAATCCCACAAATAAACTGCGGATTTATGTGGGAAAACTGTCTCACTATTGACTTTCTCACGGTCTGCTTTTTAACTGTCAACGTTTTAATTATCAATGTTTTAAATATCAACGTTTTAAATATCAACGTTTTAAATATCAACGTTTTAAATATCAATGTTTTAACTGTCGACTTTTCTGTACTCAACTATCTCATTTTTCCAATTATCTCATTATGCTAATTTAGAAAGATAAGTACTTAGAAAGCATAAAACAGCAATATGCTCTGGAATTAAGCAGTTATAATAGCTTTTCAATTTTGAGCAGTTCATCAGCTTCCTCTTTACTCAAAATTCCTTTCATTAATACAACTTCCTTAACAGACATTTTCTTCTCCAGCACCTCTTTTGCGATCTCTGCTGCTTTAATATACCCGATCTTTGGAGCAAGGAAGGTTACCAGAATAGGATTTAGCTTAAGGTAATTCCTGCACCTGTCTTCATGCGCCTTAATTCCTTTTACACAACGTTCCTGAAAAACTGGCAGATAATTCGTGAGCAGGGCAATAGATACGAGCACGTTAGAAGTCATGACAGGAGTCATAACATTGAGCTCTAACTGCCCTGCCTGGGCTGCAAGAGCGACTGCTGTATCGTTACCCACAATCTGGAATCCTATCATATCCAGGCATTCAGCCATTACAGGGTTATATTTTCCGGGCATCATGGATGATCCGGGCTGTACAGGCGGGAGCTCAATTTCGGAAATTCCGGTTGTAGGGCCGGCATTAAGGAGCCTCAGGTCATTAGCTATTCTTATAAGTTCAAGTGCAAGTTCCCGGAGAGCCCCTGAAAAGGCTGCAAGCTGGGACCGGCTCTGCAGAGCTTCGAAGCTGTTATCTGCTCTTCGGAAAGGTAGTTTGCAAAGTTCGGAAAGTTTTGAGATTACAAGTTCCCGATAACCAGGATATGTATTTGCTCCTGTTCCGGTTGCAGTGCCTCCTAACGGAAGCTCCAGAAGATCATCTCTTCGTTCTTTTATCCTGCGTGAAGCCCTTAAAAGAGCAGCTGAATAAGCCCCGAACTCGTCTCCAAGTGTCACAGGTACGGCATCCATAAGATGTGTCCTGCCAGACTTCGGAATTCCTGAAAACTCTCTGGCCTTTGCCTGAAAAGCTCCCGATAGAGAAGCAAGCACATCAAGAAGCCTATCAGCTGCAAAAATGATGGCTATGTAGGAAGCGGTTGGAAAAGTATCATTAGTCGACTGGGCCCTGTTCACGTGGTCATTAGGGCTCAGAAAATCATAATCTCCCCTTTTTCGGCCCATTATTTCGAGAGCACGGTTTGCGAGAACCTCGTTAATGTTCATATTAAAGGAAGTTCCTGCCCCTGCCTGAAAAACATCTACGGGAAATTGGTCCGAATACTTTCCTGCAGGGTCTGAAAGCACTTCTTCAGCTGCTGCTACGATTGCGTTTCCTCTCTCCCTGTCAAGAGCTCCAAGTTCCATATTCGCAATCGCTGCTGCTTTTTTTATCAGAATGTATGCCCTGACTAATTCAGGCCTTTCCCTGTGCCCGCTGACAGGAAAATTGCAGAGCGCTCTCTGGGTCTGAATGCCGTAATAAATATTTTCCTGGATTTCCATTTCCCCAAGGGAATCCTTTTCAATTCGGGTTTTCAGAATTATAGACTCACCTAGCCTCATCTCAGTAAATTCTTCTTTAAAAGCTTCCGGATTTTTAATCCGGTTTCTTTCCAAGCTCCTTGATTTCCTTTCTGGCTTTCCCTATTCCCTCAATAGGTGGAACGCCTTTAGGGCAGACAGCCCTGCAGTTGGCATGGAATTCACAGCCCCACCAGCCGAATTTACTGTTGGCAAGCATGAGCCTCGATTCATCATCAGCCTCAAGTGGGTCAATATGGAATCTATACAGCTTTGCAAGAGCAGCCGGTCCCAAAAAATCTCTGTCTTTTCCCGAGACCGGGCAGGAACCCACACATGCAGCACAGAGTATGCAGTTTGTATACTTCTCAAGCTCCTTTACGTCATCAGGCTGCATGAGCCTCTCCTTCTCAGGGGGTTCGGAAACCGGTTTAAAGGTAGTCTCGACTGCCCTGTAGAATTCGAAGAATTTGTCCATATCCACAATAAGGTCCTTTACTTTTGGCAGGGAAGGGAGGGGTTCCACAAGGACCTCATTTTCGGGATTCCAGGAAACGGTCTCTTCCATTCCCTTAAAAGGTTTCAGCTTTATTTTACCTTCCCCTTTTAGAAGGGGCTCGATCCGGGTCCGACAAGCAAGCGCTGGGATTTTGTTAATTAGCATTGCACAGCTCCCGCAGACTGCCCCCCGGCAGGAATAACGGAAGGCAAGGGAATCATCGAACTCTTCCTGGATCTTGAATAGTGCAGAAAGCACTGTCATCCCTGCCGAGGGTTCGATTTCAAAGGTATCGTAATGGGACTCCCCGGTTTCTTGATCAAAGCGGAATACCTTCAGTTTCATCAGTATACACGCTCCTTTACCGAAAATTTTCCGAGCCTTACAGGCAGAGATTCAAGCACAGGTTTTCTCTGCATCTCCCAATTGTATCCCCCGGTGTTTGATTTCAACAATGGAGGGTTTGCATAATATCAACCTGCAAACCCTTGAAGAAAAATCTGCTTAAATCTGCTTATTCGAATTTACATGTAAGGTTTCTCAGTTCTATCGAGAAGGTCTCATAGTTTACGGAATAGTCGATAGGACATTCGATAACAACTACTTTATTCATGGCAAAAGCTTTTTCCAGAACTTCTGCAAGGTCATCGTCTTCTTTGACTTTGATTCCCGCAGCCCCGAAACTCTTGGCAAAGAGTGAAAAATCAGGGTTTCCATAGTCCAGGGCGAAATCCTCAAAATGCCTTTTTTTCTGCTTCCATTTAATAAAGCCAAAGGCATTGTCATTGAGAATCAGGACAACCACAGAGATTCCATGGCGGATTGCGGTCTCGAGCTCCTGGCAGTTCATCATAAAACCCCCGTCCCCGCAGATTGCAAGTACGCGGCGTTCCGGATGAAGAAGTTTTGCGGTAATTCCGGACGAGAGCCCTGCACCCATAGTTGCAAGAGCATTGTCAAGGAGCACAGTGTTCGGAGCATAGGTCTTGTAAAGGCGGGAGAACCAGAGTTTATAAATCCCGTTGTCCAGCGTGATTATGTCATCTCTCCCAAGCACTTTCCTGACATTCTGAACTACTGCCTGCGGAAGAGGGGGGTAACTTTTCCTGGCAGGAGCACTTATTTTTTCCTCTATGAAACTCCTGGTATGCTCAAAGATCGGAAATTCTCGCTTTTCCGGGATGTTTGCGGCAAGTTCTCTGATTGAAGAGACAATATCTCCAATGATTTCTATCGTAGGATTGAAATACCTGTCAGGTACTGAATCCACGAAATCTATATTTATGATCTTTTTATCCAGCTGCTCGTTCCAGAGGTAGGGAGGGTATTCTACGATATCGTAACCCACTGTTATTATCAGATCAGCCCCGTCAATTCCACAGTTTATGTAATCTCTTGCATGGATTCCGGTAGCAAAGAGGCTATAAGGACAGTCATCAGGGACTACCCCTTTTCCCATTTGTGTGTGCACAAGGTAGATGCCGGTCTTTCTGGCAAAATATTCGAGTTCTTCAGTGACCGCCTTCCGGTTAGCTCCGGAAGAGACTATTATAAGGGGAGTTTTAGCCTCGTGGATCATACTTGCTGCCATTTTAACAGCTTCAGGATCAGGACAGGGGATTTTGATCTCGCTCCGCTTCTGCACAACTGCATCTGTCTCTTCTCCAGCCACATCCTCAGGAAGCTCAATATGTACAGCTCCCGGCCTTTCGGCTTCCGCGTGCTTGAAGGCGTTTCGGATTACTGTAGGGATCATCCCCGGGTCGGTGATGGATACAGCCTTTTTGCAGAGCGGTTCCATCATCCTGACAACATCTACAAGCTGGAAACGGGCCTGCCAGTTGTCAATCAGCGCCTTTTGTCCGGAGATTGAGATAAAGGGAGCTCCTGTAAGCTGTGCCTGGGCAACGCCTGTAACAAGGTTAGTCGCTCCCGGACCGAGGGTTGAAAAACAAACCCCCGGTTTTCCTGTCAGCCTCCCGTAAGCTGCAGCCATAAATGCCGCAGCCTGTTCATGCCTTGTTATGATCAATTTGATGTTCGAGTTTCGCAGAGATTCGAGAAAGTCAAGATTTTCTTCTCCAGGGAGTCCGAAAATATATTCCACGCCTTCCTCTTTAAGCTGGGCAACAAAAAGGTCCGAAGCTTTCATAAAAAACCTCAAGTATTACTCGATTCTAAATCTTACTCGATTCTAAATCTTATTCTATCTATTTTTATTTGTTAACCACGACGGTCTTTACGTTTACAAATTCCTTTATCCCGTAATATGAAAGCTCCCTTCCGATTCCGGATTTCTTGACCCCTCCAAAAGGCAGCCTTGGATCGGACTTTACTCTTCCATTGATGGTTACAAGACCTGCCCTGATCCTTTTTGCCAGCCTTTCGGCTCTCTTCAGGTCTTCAGACCAGATCTCGGCTCCGAGCCCGAATTCCGTGGAGTTTGCAATCTCCACAGCTTCATCCTCATCCTTTGCCATGATTACGGGTGCAATAGGCCCGAATACCTCAACATTGCAGACCTTCATGTCCGTACTGGCTGCAGGGATAAGGGTTGGCATAAAGAAAAAGCCGTTCTCCGGTTTCTCCCCGTAAATGTGGGGTTCCGCCCCTTTCTTTTTTGCATCCTTCAGGATCTTTTCAAGGCTGTCAACAAATTCTTTTTTTGCCACCGGCCCTATGTCAGTTTCCTCATCCATGGGGTCCCCGATTTTCAGCTCCTGCATATGCAGTTCGAATGCCTCGATGAAATCCACAACAACATCTTCAATGACAATGAACCTCTTGGCAGCAGTACAGCTCTGCCCTGTATTGAGAAAACGGGACTTTACTGCGACCTGCGCAGCTCGGTCTATATTTGCATCCTCAAGCACTATGAAAGGGTCAGACCCTCCAAGTTCCAGCACAAAAGGCTTGATCATTCTCCCGGCAAGCTCTCCTATCTCAGACCCTGCTACTACGCTTCCGGTAAGTGAAACCCCGTCCACAAGGTCTTCATCAAGAATTTCCATGGCAGCTTTAGAGTCTATCAGCAGGGTCTTAAATACATCCTCAGGCAGTCCTGCTCCGTTAAAGACCTTTTCTATTTCAAGAGCCGACCCGGGCACGTTGGACGCATGCTTTAGCAGGCACACGTTTCCTGCAATCAGTGCGGGCACTGCAAACCTGAAAACCTGCAAGAAAGGGTAATTATAGGGCATTATCCCGAGAATTATTCCAAGGGGTTCAAAGGTGACATAGCTTTTTTCAGCTTCTGTTTCCACAACTTCGTCTTTCAGAAAATCTGCTGCATTTTCCGCATAATAGTCACAGAGACATGCGCATTTTTCAATTTCTCCAAGCGACTGCCTTATTGGCTTTCCCATTTCTTTTGTAATAATCTCGGCATATGCCCTTTTGTTCTGCCTGAGCACCTCAGCTGTCCGCGCGATATACGTCGTTCTTTCCTCAACTGAAAAAGAACCCCATGATGAAAAAGCAGACCTGGACTTTTCAATCTGGTCTTCGCAGTCCCCGAAAGATAATGCATCGTAAGTCCAGTTCACTTCTTCAGTATAAGGATTAACGGATTTGATTTTCATGACTTGCCCCCACCCAAAAAGAGTCCTTTAGTATTATTGGAATTCCCGCTATTATAATTTAAGGGCAGGTAAGACTCTTAAATGGAAAAAAATGCTCTGATTTGCTTTCCGATATCTGTTTCCGAGATGAACTCAGATTTCATCCGGTAGATTCAAAATTAACTAAATAACGAAACTGTGTTCAGAAGCTGGTAGTAACAATTATAAAACCGGAATATTAATTATAAAGCACTCAATTTTACATGGGGGAAAAATATGAGAAAAGCACTGCTTGTTTTAATAGTTCTGTTCAGCGTGTTCCTGGCAATAGGATGCGCAGGTACCGAACAGCCGAATGAAACAGGAACTCCAACTGAAGAGATGCCTGCAACTGAAGAGGTGCCTGTGACTGAAGAGGTAACTGAAACTGAAGAGGAGACTGCAACTGAAGAAATGAATGCAACTGAAACCGAAACTGTAACCGAAGAAGGAGGCGCAGTCGAAGAGGAAATTATAGCTGAAGAGGAAATGACAGCCGCAGAGGAAGAAGATACTGAAACTGCAACCACCACAGAAAGGACTGGAGTAATCCAGGTAACTCCTAACAAATAAATGGTGGAAGCGGCAGTTCAAAATACAGCTTTTAATTTTAGCCGATTACAGTATAAAATCAGGTAATATCGTAATATGGGCGAATGAGGGTTTTCAAAAACAAATGAAGGTGCAGCTACAGCATTTAAGTCCAATAAGCAGAATAAGATATATCTAAGATCTTTTTCTCGAAAAGGCATCTATGAATGCCTTTATTCGATCCATCCGGTATTGAATAGTTGTTTATAACGGTTATGATGGGTTATTTCATTGGAGGATTATAAATCTATAAAAAGATGAACAAGATTGTCAAAGAGTTAATTGAATTCTCTGTTTTAAGGATCATATTTGAAATAGGGGGCTTGTCCGAAAATCTTAATTTAATTGGGAAAGTCTTTCAAAAACAGCTCTTATTTTTCAGGTTGGAATATGCAGCTTTTAAGTATGCAATTAAAACTATATCGTTTTTCTATCAATTAAGCCAAATTTATTTTTTTCCTGGTTCTCAAGTTACTGAATCCATTTCAAATAGTCTTATTTTTAAGAGCCTTCTATCATTCCGGAAATGGTTAAACCCGGGGGGAAAACAGTGCTTTGAATTGACTATATCTGTCTTTCAAATTTCTGGTCCATACTCTAAATCATAAAAAACTATGTTTAGAAGCTGATATGAACTATTATAAAATCAAACCATTATTTATATATTATCTGATTTTTGCGTGGGGAGACGATGAGAAGAGAATTGGTTATTTTGCTGGTCTTATGCAGTGTATTCCTTGCAATAGGATGTACTGACACTGGTACTGAAGAACCTGTAACTCCGGTTGAAGCTGTAACTCCAGTTGAAGAGTTATCTCCAGTTGAAGAAGTAACTCCCGTTGAAGCAATTCCAGCTGAGAACGAAACTGTAACTGAAGACGAAACCATAACTGAAGACGAAACTGTAACTGAAGACGAAACTGCGGTTGAAGAAGAATCTCAAGCTGGAAACACTACAGATAGGGGCGGAGTTATCAAAGTAACTCCTAGCCAGAATTACTGAAATAGTAACACTGAGAAAAAACAGAGATCTAATAATCAGCAGAGCAACTTCTATCCAGAGCTGAACCATTGGAGTAGTAATTCAGAATCTGTCCTTAGTCCCATGCTCTACAGATATTTCTTGATATCGTGAATGGGATTTTTAAAGCGACAGCTGCGGAGTTTTTGTTCGAATCTTATTTCTACGAGAGGCCTTTTTAATAGTTCTGATTTGTAACTCGTATAGAGGGTAATATGCAGCTTTAATTTTATCCTGTCGCTGACATATTGTGCTAATTTATACAGTATTTTTCTTACAAAAAACGCATTGTATCGGCACAGCATCTTTTGGAAAAATGAACACTGTCAAAAATCAAAAAAACATATTTTTTTATCAGTGGCCGAATAGTTGCTTGAAATTTCGTTTATTCCGCGTTTTGCTTTACTTGAAAATTTCAATTGGATTAAAAAATTCGAAACTACCTATATTTTAGAGATAAACTATATTTTTCAGTGGGTTATAAAATAATGCCTCGATCAAATGTTAATAAGCAAACAAAATTAATCAATCATTGAATATTTAACATAATTTATTATATATAGAATTTCAGCATTAGAAAGATAGTAATTGTAAGAGAAGCACATTAGTGCATGTTTGTACGTAGAATACTTGGGGAGTATTCATTAATAGGGGTTTCATCCGATTGAGAGCCCAAGGGATCATAATAAAGGGCTCTCAATCAATCACCACAAACAACAGCAAATCTTTATTGCTTTCTCTTACAGTTGTGTAAAGAATATGTGGGAGTATTCTTTAAAGGGGGTTTCATACGATTGAGGGCCCATGAACCATAACAACGGGCTCTCAATCAATCACCAACACCTTATATTTCAACCAACTTTTTTATACAAATGACAACTAATATAACATGGTATAGATAGAAAATTCACTATTTACAGAATCTCCCCGGATGTTAATTTGACCCCTTATAAATCTCTCTAATAATTATCCTACTATTCTATGATATATAAGTTCTTTGATATATGGGCCAGTATAGAAACTTCACACTTAACAAGTGCAAAAACTTCATACTCTATAATTACTGAATCTTCAAACTCTTGCAATTTTTTGATCATTTTGTCTGTTTCTGGAACTTTCTTTTGCGTGGTCAATCTAACTTTTAATGTTACGTTTTTTGACATTTTTCTGTAGCTCTTATTTTTAATTCTCGATGGGCTGGTTATCCTGATCTCCGGGTCACTTATTTAATTTTTATTTCATGATTTAACATCTCGTTTTGGAATTGAATTTTGCCAGCGGTTTTATTATTATCAATATAACTCTTCTATGGGGAATCTTATGGTCTCAGATGATAAATCCAGAAATGAATTATTTTTCCAAAAAACTGCTCAAACCAGGGGACATAAACAAAAGATGCAGCATAAATCCGAGCTTATGGAGTCTTCTCAAATCAGTGAGGCCGGGAAACAGTTCCAGTCGGTAGTAGCTGACACTCCTGAAAACCTTCGCATCTGTATGGAACACTGTGGCACATGCCCGAGTCTTCCCTTTCCACCTGAACCTTTCCTTTTTTGTGCGCGCGGGTGTTCATCCGAAATGGTTTTGAAAAAGAGCTGCAACTGCCCTGTATGTCCCATTTACAATAAATATAGGTTACAAAGCCTGTACTTCTGTGAAACCGGAAAAGCCGCAGAAAAAAGAAACGAAGAAAGGAAAGCATGAGGGACATAGAGATCTATTAACGTGATTCAGTAGAAATTAATAGGGTTCTAATTAGCAGCTCTTCATTTTTTAAAATCTTATTTTTATAATTTTTTTAATTAGATTACTTTAGTTTCATAATTTTTATTAGGAATTACATTTCCATTAAATTATATGGTTGTTTGAATATTATTTACTAATGAAACATTGAGAATCGTCTTAATATTCGATCTTTCGGTTATGTATTTTGGGGGAAGAAGTTATGAGGATATATTTAACAGTATCATGTTTCTTGCTTTTGTTTTTCGTATTGTTGATGCCATCTAATACTGTAGCATCTGAAACAAATTCAGATGTTGAACTTGATGAGGCTGATATTGACCTTTCCGGAACAGGACCCGCAGATTCCCTGGTTTCCGAAACCTTCGGCACAGCTGTTTATATAGAGAAGAAACTTTACAATAATGAATACGCTCTTATCTCCGTAACAACAAAAAACAACGGAGAAAAATCAAGTGAAGGCCATATTACGGTTTCGTTTCCGAATAATGAGGAAATATTGAGTATGGAAGGAAGCGGGGACAGTGTAAAACTCTATCCGCGTGGAAGTTCGATTGAGGGAAAAGACGGGATAAATATTGATTCGTCTGAGTATCTTTTTGTCGACCTTGTAAAGTCCGGCTGGGAAACAGGGAAAAACGAAACCATCAACCTGAAGGTCAAGCCAAATAAGGGGTCCGATGAGGTTGTATTCCTGGTAAGAGTGGCATTGAAGAATGATGCAACCGGAAATTATGAGAGGTATCCCGAAACATCGAGTGATGTGGACCAGCAAGGGTGGTACGTTTATAAAAACCTGATAGGCGTATCCGGCTATCCCGATTTGATAATCGAGGATATTTCCTGGGAACCGGCAAATCCCTGTGAAAACGAAAATGTGACATTTAAAGTTACGCTGATGAATGTGGGTCTTGCACCATCTGGAAATTGCAGTGTAAAATGCTACTTGAATGGAAATGAAATCTCTTTTTCCCCGGTTGCCGGGCTTGAGGAGGGTTCGAAAACTTCCTTTACATTCAACTGGGTCCCAACCAGTCCGGGAAGCATGGACTTAAAGGTAGTTGTAGATGCGGAGGGCCAGTTTTTCGAGTTTAATGAAGAGAATAACGAAAAATCAGGGATATTTAAAGTGATAAGTTTCACGACCTCTTCTTCAGGTTCGTCTTCTTCTTCAAGCTCCGGAGGTGCCGGTGGCTCTCCTGAACTTGCCAGCAATGTTGAGGTAAAAGAACTAGCCCAGCAGTTTATCAGCAACGGCAACCATGCTAAATTCGTATTCTCAAAAAATGTGACCTCAATAGCGTACATTGAATTCGATCCCAAAAAGACCGTCGGAAAAACTACAACTATTGTCGAAACGCTTAAGGGAAAATCCACCCTGGTAACGGAACTGCCCTCCGGGAAAGTTTATGAAAACACTAATATCTGGGTAGGAAATGAAGGGACTGCAAGCCCGGATAACATTGAAAACGCAGTTGTCGGCTTCAAGGTCGAGAAAGCCTGGATTAATTCAAATGGCATTGATTCGGCTTCCGTCAGGCTTTGTAAGTTTGACAACGGAAAGTGGGTAGAACTCTCTACCAGCCAGACCAGTGAAGATGATGACTACGTCTATTATGAGGCAGATACTCCCGGGTTCTCAGCTTTTTCAATAATGACCCTTTATCCGGAAGAGGACGTTTCAGGGGTATCCTTGCCCCTGGGGAATTCTGTCGATGAAAAGGATTTCAAGGCAGTTTCCGGAGCTTCAGGCGAGAAAGAATCTGATGTTGCCGATTCTGAAGCTGAGGAGAATAATTCCGGAATTTCCGGAAGCCTGAAAAAAGTATTACTGCCAGTGGTTATGCTTGCTGCAGTAATTCTGGTTGGCTATGTGATTTCAAGGAAGCGAGGTTAAGGCTTAACTTCCTATTATTTTCTTTTTTGATTCTTTTTTTGGATTGTGATGATTTTCTAATTTTCTGCAGTTTATTTCTGTTCTACAGTTTCGTCAGATTTTGCAGGTTTTTCTGAGTTTCAGATGGAGAAGTTAGGGTGAGCTTACATCAACCCGCCCAGCACCACTCCAAGCCCCATAACAGCCACACAGCCCACAGCTGCTACATCGGTCTTATTCCAGGAAAGCTTATTTTTCTCAACGCTCTGCCGGCTCCTGTAGCCCCTCATGTCCATGGTCAGGCCGAGCACCTGGGTCCTTCCGAGGGAATTTGCGACCAGGGGCACGAGGATTGGCTTTACACTCATTATTTTTCCGCGGAGGCCTTTACCGGGGTTGTAGCCCCTTGCGAGCTGGGCTTCATGGATACGCTGGCCTTCTATCTGGAGGCTTGGGATGAAGCGGAGGGCGATTACGAACATGAGCACGTAGTCCACAGGGATGTGGATTGCCAGGAGGGCTTTCATGAGGTCACTTGGTTTTGTGGTGACCACCAGGAGCTGGAAAGCAAAAAGCATTGCAAAGAAACGGAGGGAAAGAACGGTTCCAAAGTCCAGGGCTCCGGTTGTGATCGGGACAAGTCCTCCGGCCGTCAGGGTACCGGCGGGAACCAGGTAGCCGACAGTTTCCCCGCTTTTCAGGGTGAAGACGGTGAGCAGGATCAGGGTGACGCTCAGGAAGACCAGGAGTTTTAGCTGCTTGAGGAGTTCCTGCTGGAGCCCGGCTCTTAAGGAAGCCAGAAAAATCCCAAGCACCATAAAGGCAAGGACTTCGGGGTTTGTTGTGAACACGCTCAGGGCTATTATGCCCGTTACTGCAGCGATCTTCGAAAGCGGGTTCATGCGGTGTAAAAAGCTGTCCCTGTTTATGTACTGCATAATCTCTTTCATGCGCATGTGCCTCCTCTTACACATTCTTTACTGACACATTCTTTACTGGAAACTTTCCTGTTAACCGAATCTTCCACAATTTTTCCTGACTCCATACGAATAACCCTTTCTGCATGGTCTCTTACGATCTGCAGGTTATGAGTCACCATGACTATGGTGTGGCCTTCCTGCTGGAGCTTTCGCATGAGCTGCATCATCCGGTCTGACTCTTCGGCGTCCAGGCCCGTGGTGGGCTCGTCAAGCACTATCAGTTCAGGTTTCATTGCAACTACGCAGGCAACAGCCAGCCTCTGCCTCTCTCCGCGGCTAAGGTGGCGGGGGAAGACTTTTTGCTTTTCACTCAGGTTTACGAGTTCCAGGGAATGGAGGATTGCTCTTGCTGCTTCAGGCCCTTTTACTCCAATATTATTCAGCCCGAAATTAATTTCGGCTTCCACGGTATCTTCAAAGAGCATGTTGTCCGGGTTCTGGAAGACCAGGCCTGTGTGCTTCACGAGCTCGTTTATGGGAACTGCGGAGGCATCTAGACCCTTTAAGGTTACGTTTCCGGAGTAAGGGCGCAGAAGGCCGTTGAAATGTTTCACAAGAGTAGTCTTTCCCGAGCCGTTTTCTCCCAGGATGGCAACGAGCTCCCCAGGGTAGATATCAAGGTCAATGCTATCGAGCGCCAGGACTTCTCCATAACGCTGGGTGAGTTTCTTTACGGAAATAATCGGCTGTCCATCTTTTCTTGAAAGGGGAAGGCCTGTTGTACCTTCCTCATGTGTGTGAGAGGTTGCTGTAAATTCCGAGGGGCTTTTTATGGCCTTTATTTTACCCTTTTCAAGAAGCACGACTCGATCCCCTATTTCCAGGAAGTCCTCTATATTGTGGTCGACGATTATAATCGTCTTTCCGGCTTCTTTTAAGCGCTTCAGGATGGAAAATACTTTTCTTACAGCTTTTGTATCCAGTTCGGCGGTAGCTTCGTCAAGGATCAGAACTTCCGTATCCAGAGCAAGGGTTGCTGCAAGGGCAACTTTTTGCTTCTGCCCGCCCGACAGAGCGTGAGGAGCCCGGTGTTTCAGGTGGCTGATTTCACAGAGTTCCATTACCTCTTTTAACCTGCGCCCTATTTCGGCTTCGGAGTGGAAGCGGTTTTCGAGCCCTGAGCGGATTTCTTCTTCGACGGTGGTGAAAATCAGCTGGGACTCAGCATCATCAAAAACCATCCCTATATGCCGGCTCAGTTCCTTCATGCCGTCAAAGCCCCGGATATCCTTTCTTTTGAAAGAGAGGTCTCCTTCGATCCGGCCCCCTATTTCATGGTGGAGAATCCCTGCCATTGCAAAGGCAAGCGTTGATTTTCCTGCTGCGCTGTGTCCGGTGACCAGGAGCAGTTCCCCGGCCTGGATTTCAAGGTTGATGCGATCCAGAGCCGGGTTTCCAGCTGTGCCATAGGTATACGAGAAGTCTTTGAGTTCAATCATGATTTATGCTTTCCCCCGGGCAAGTACCTTTGAAGCGGGAACATAGAGGATCTGGACAATAACGGCGTTAGCAATTGCAGTCAACACTACGATGGGGATTATAGCACCGACAAAAGCTCCCATGGTCTCAAACTTTGACATGATTGTAGGGGCAACAAGAAGCATTGCAATGATTACAAAGCTTGTCCCGCTGGCAAGGGTCCCGAGCAGGGTTGAAAGGGCCGGAGAGACCGATAGCTTGTTACTGAGAGCTTTATATGTGAACAGGCATGTGACTGCCCCTATTGGTTCGCTGATAAGGTTTGCAGGTGGGAAAATTGAATGGCTGAGAAGGGCACATACGATGCCTGCTACGATCCCTATCCCTATTACTTCCGTGAATTTGGGTACGACAAGGATAATTGCAAGACAGTAAAAGGCTATTACGAGATTCGAGACTATGGGTCCCGGGATAACAAGGGATAAATAGCGCACAATTGCACCGACTGCGAGTAAAATTCCAACAATAGCAATATCCTGAGATTTCATTAAAACCATCTTCCTGCATCAGTTTTTTAGGAGAACTTTCCTGAGTTCATAAATGCCACAAATCAGTCCAAGATCATAAATCAATTAACACAGCAATCAATTAACACAGCAATCAATTAACACAGCAATCAATTAACACAGCAATCAGTTAAACATAGTAAATTGATCAACATAATAAATGCACTCCGCATCATAGTACACTAAGGCATAATATTGTACATTAGTATATGTACTTTACGCTTTATCAACCTATTTTTGCGCTTTTTTCTGTGCCTTTACCCGCACCTTTCCATATCTGCCCATAAATCTGTTCAGAAAATACTCCGTTTTTGATATAGCCCTGAGGAATTTCTTACAGCCATGGAGAGCTTCCGATAGGAAAATGGCTCTGATAGGAAAACTGATCATGAGACAGGACATAAGATTAACAAAGACTATTCCGGGGTGTTGCATGTCTTCGGTGGATGAACGTGAGCTGGCTGAAGTCAGGATGATTGAAGAGGGCTTCAGGAAAGCCTATGATGGGGATGCTAAAGGGGTGGTAGATGCTTTTAGCAGCCTGAGGGATTTCGCAGTGCAGCTGATACATATGGATATTACTGCAGAATACGAGCTTGATGCAAAAGCTCTGATAATTGCTATGGGGGACATAGGCAGAGCGACTGCCGAAAAAGGAATGGAGATTGCATCCGTAGCCTCAGTCCGTTCTCTTGGTGAAGTGGCTGTTGAGGCTGCAGATCAGAAAAGAGAGTCACTTGCATTAAAAGCACTTTCCGGTCTGGGGAGTCTTGCCCTGGAGTTTGCAGGAAAGGGCATGGATGCTGTGGCAAGAAGTGCAGCCGAATCCCTGGGAAACTTCGGGAAAAACTCTTCAAGGGAAAAAATGGAGGTTCTGGCAAGCCTTTCCGAGATATATCTTATGCAGTTATCCATGAAAGCAATGGATGAAAACCTCTCCGAGACCCTGGCTGTTGCCGTAAACCTCCTCGGAGAAATAGGGGCTTCTTCAGCCGGGCAGGAATTGGAGGATAGTGCGGTCGGGGCTGCGATCCTCCTTGAGGAACTGGGTACTGCTGCTGTAAGGAAAAGGAATGAGCCTCAGGTAGAGGATGTGATCCAGGCACTTGGAAAACTGGGAAAGGATCTTTCCCGGCAGAGTTCTAAAAGTGCACTTGTTCAAACTGTATGGGCTCTGGAAACCCTCCGAATCCTTGCGCTGGAATATGGGATGGAAACTGCTGTTGCTGCAGGGGAGCTGGCACTGGAATCGCTAAGTACAGCAGGAGTCCTCGATGAAGCACAAAACCTGGAAAGAATCCAGGAAATAAAGGAGTTCCACCAGCGTATCCTTAGAAGAAATTGATTGACAGTAATTGATTGATAGTAATTGATTGACAAAAAGTTGACCTGTAAAAAAGGAGAAGGAAAAAGATGAGTGTAAAAACTCTGGACCTGAAAGGAACTTCAGGCAGGTCACACAGTTCTGGGATCAAATGTAAACTCCAGATATTAAGAGATCTTTAAATAAAATCCGGACACAGAATGCAGTTTTTCAGACATGGTTTCAACTTCCTAGCTCACCCTCAGGCAAAATAATCTGGAAGAAATATTACAATAAAAATGTCCAAAAATCTATTTTTCACATTACACAAAAACATATTAGAAAAAGAATTTAAAACATATTAGAAAAAGGAATTGGAATTTGGTGCTCCGGCCGGGATTTGAACCCGAGTCTTCGGCTCGAAAGGCCGGAATGATTGGCCGGACTACACTACCGGAGCACATTGCATCTCACAGCGAATCCAACAATATCCTTTGTAATATATAAATCTGTCCCTTCCCCATGGCTTTGGGTGCAGTTAGCCGATCAAACACAGTTAATCTGGTCGTATATTTAAGGCCGTGGCTGTAATTTTTTATAAATTACCACATAACTGACTGAAAAATATTTAGTTAGAAACCCCTCTTCAGGGTTCAGAAATTTAGGGAAGCGCGGCAACAGGGGGGAATTAGTAAATCAAACTCGAGTAACAAAGATGCGAGAAGCAAACTCGATTAACAAATATACGATAAAAGTCAAATGAAAGTAAAAAGATAAAGGATGTAACAGTGGATGTAACAGGAAAGGATGTAACAGGAAAGGATACAACAAAAAGATGATAGGGAATAGTTATGGAGAACGTAAAGAAAATAGTAATAGAAGTGATAATGGAAAAATGGAAGTAATAATAAAAAGTTTACCGAACAGTTAATAATAGTATGGTGCTCCGGCCGGGATTTGAACCCGAGTCTTCGGCTCGAAAGGCCGGAATGATTGGCCGGACTACACTACCGGAGCACTTTGGTTGTACTTAAGTGAGTTTTATTTCCCTTATTGAAGGGGGATCTTCAATAAGGGGCTCTCTTATAAATAGTTATCTATTGCGGATAGCTTCTGAGGAGGTATTAGTTAAGATCTTACCAGATCTTTTTAGACCTTTCAGGTTTCTTTAGACTTTACCAAAGTTTTTTATTGATCTCAACTTTTCTTTCAGATCTCTTCTCCGATTTCGTCATCATCTTCGATATCCATGTCTTCTTCGGCTTCTCCAGGTTCCTCAGCATTTTCTACCATAAGGTTTTCGATCCATTCGCTGAGTCTTCCGCAGTACTCGGGCTCGCAATCCCCGGTACAACCAGTACAGGCTGAAAACAGGTCCCTGGAGAGCAGAAGGTCGTATTTCTCTTTAACCTCCTCTTTTGCTTTCAGGAGGTATGTCCTTGCTCCGTTTGAGACTCCCACCTCACGGATAATCAGGTCCTTGTCCAGAAGCTTTTTTATGATTCTGGAGCATTTCCTGCTGTCGATATCCAGCTCTTTCCAGATAACATTCTGGAAAACGCCGTCTTTATGTCTTCTTATTATATTGTATGCTTCGTCTTCAAGATCCATGCCTGCTTCCACACTAATGAGGTTCCTTCTTCAGACGTTTCAGTCTTCGACAGGAGTGATCAGTATGATATTATTGCCTCGAAGCACTACAGAACCAAGGGAGCGGACTTTTTCCCCTCTTACTATCTCCATTGTATCCACAAGATGAAGATTCATATAGTCGTCCACACTCTTCAGAGTGCCTTCAAGCAAATTAAGGTCGCCTTTCATTTCTACCTGGATCCTTGATCCAACGATTTTCTGAACTTTTTTATTTGGGAACAAAATTAAACCCTCGCTGATTTATTATGGATTTTCGGTTCCCCGTACTCCCGGGTTCCTGCTTCTCTTATTCCAAAGCCGGCGCAGGGCAAATTGTGTCAGGGCTGTATACGCATTTACAATAAGCCTGCTGCCTTTATCAGCTGCTTCCTGCCAGCAACTGAAAAACCATTCCGAATCGTCACTCCACCGGCTCTTAAGAAAACTGAAATTACATACCCTTTTCAGAGATATATAACCATCGATCTCTAGAACTATTATAAAAGCCTTTCAATCCTGAGATCTGCATGCAGGGTTTCCAATTTTTATGTGGTAAAAATAAATAAAAATTCTAAATATCACCTGATTTTAACCAGAATCAAAAAAACAAAACAAAATAAAATAAAATAAAATAAAATAAAATAAAATAAAAAATAAGATAAAAAATGAAACTAAAAAGAAGGTCTGCCGGATGTATCTTGTGGCAGACCCTAACTATCCAGAGCCCGGATTTAGGGATTAAGATTTTTCTGCAGGCTCAGAATTAAGATTTTTTGCAGGCATCAAACCCTGTAATTCCTCACTGAATGGAAGAGGATGAAGGCAAAAAAGCCTACAATAACAAGCATGAGCCCAAAGTAACCTACCGGGTCCCAGACAAAGCCTATCCCGGCTCCGCCTTCTTCCCAGGAAACCAGGACTGCACCCTGCAGGGTTGTAGGGACCACAAGGCAGACAAAGGCCAGCACGAAGATGAAGGCTATGTCAAGGACCTGCATGAGCAGGCTCCTTTCTTTGTTGTTTGCCTTTCTGCTTGCACCACTTCTACTTGAACTACTTCTACTTGCACAATTATTATTTGCACTCTTTTTATTTGCGCTCATGAAATGCCTCCTCAGTCATAATAGCGGAATTCGTGCATGTGCTGCTTTATAGATTGGCGGACTTTCAGGCAGCCTACGGTCTCTATGAAAAACATCAGGCCCACGAAGAGCAGGTAAACAGGGATAAGCCCTGAGAACTCCAGGAGCACGGGCTTTGTTGCCGAAAAGACCGAGTAGACCAGGAAAAGCTGCACCCCGTAAAGGAGGGAAAGCATAAGCGCAATCAGGGCCGAGTCCATGTTTAGCTTGCTTTTGTATCTGGCATTCAGGGATGTATTGCCTGCTGAACTAACGTTCGTATTACCTGCTGCACTCAATACCGTTCACCTCCTTTATGTGCTGGCTGCCTGCTGTTTCGGGATCTGGCCAGCCAAGTTCACTCCAGATTGGCTCGTTTCCTGAGCTTTTCTTGCGCTTGGAAGAAAAGTAAAAGTACGCAATTGTGTAGAAAAGGAGCCCGAAGAGCAGGTTATACTTGTAACCCCAGAAAAGGGTTGACATTATCAGCAGGGCAATCCCGATTGCAAAGTATGCAATATAGGGCTGAAGCGGGCCTGCAAAGGGCCTTACCTTGCTTGTGTTTGTAGGGAAGAGCTTCCTGAAGCGGATCAGAGAGAAGGGGATCAGCACGTAACAGAGCAGGCCCGATATGATGGAAAAGGTGATGACCTGGTCCAGGTAACCGCTGAAAGCAAAGGCTACGGCAATAGGGGCTGTAAAGATCACTGCCCTGTAAGGGGTGCTGTACTTCGGGTGCACCGCGGCAAACCAGGGGGAAACGTATTCGTCCCTTGAGAGGGCATACCAGGAGCGTGAGGCATCACAGACGCATCCGTTGGCGCTGGCGATACAGGTCAGGAAGGTCCCAAGGCCGAGAAGGGCTATAAAGATGAAAATCCCGCCGTTCTGGGCAGCTTCAAAGAGTGGGTATACCGAAACACCAAGCGTATCTGTGGGGATCAGCATGGAGCAAAGGAAAATCGTCATTGCCGCACCTACAAGCAGGGTGATCATTCCGGCCTGCTGGCCCAGAGGTACAGCCCTTGAGGGGTGTTTGCATTCCTCGGCGCACATTGCCGCACCTTCTATTCCTAAGAAGAACCAGGGCCCAAACTGAAGAGCTGCAAAAAGCCCGATAAGCCCGTTTGGCATAGCTCCTTCAAGCAGGTATCCTGGATGGGTCTCAACCACTCCAAAGGCAGTTGCAAAGAAGAAGGCAATGATTGCAAAGAAAGCCAGCATTGTAAGGGCGAAGTTAAGGGTAAGAGCTCCAACGACTCCGCGATAGTTGATAAAGGTCAAAAGTGCAATCACAAGCAAAGTTACGGGAAAAACCTGAAGCTGAGGAAAAATTTCGGTTGCGATGAAAGCAACAACAATCGCATCTGCGGCTTCAAGGGCGATAAATTCCATGTATACTGCAAGCCCCACAATCGCCGCAGCCCCCGGGCCGACAAAAAGCCTTGCCCAGTCATAAGGCCCTCCTGCAAGCTTTGTTGCCGAGCCTAACTCACTTGCACAGAGGGAGATTATAGTGTACATGGTACCTGCCACAAGCATTGCAAAAAGAGACCCTAAAACACCTCCTTTTGCGATGGTGAAGTTCCAGCCCATGTACTCCCCTACAAGCACGATGCCTACGCCAAGAGCCCAGACATGGTATGGCCTGAGGGTTTTTACAAGGCCTCCGGCATGTGAGGCATCTGAATTCGATTCTGCCATTTTTTTATACCTCCGTTTTCAAAAATCCAGTCTATATCTCGAAAATACAAAATCATTTTTTGGAAACCTTGCTCGCATCTAACAAAACCCAGCCGAATAGGGCAAAGGCCATGAGGTAGATCAAGCCGTTTACAAGCGTCCAGATATCCATGGATGTGCTCCGTATTTTTTTAATAGTGTGTTCCGACAGATTCTCCATGACGTTTTTCAGAACAGTAACCCCTGGAAGAGGCAGATACACACTTATTTTGCCATTTTTGATCCAACATTTATTTTTGCCATTATTATAAATGCTAGAAACGTACGAAACATCCATATGTTTAAACTTTACGCCCGGAGATTTATATAAATGGTACATTATATAATTGATGTACAGAACCTCATAAATATAAGCAAAATATATATACAAATATTGAAAATAGCTATCTTTTTAGCACAAAGTATAAATACAATATTAAATTGAAAAAATGCCGGATTTGGGAAATTTGAGCTTTGCAAGCATTCAATTTTTGATTCCTGGCTACTTGTAATTTTTCAAGTAGTCTGACAGGGTTACATTGCAATATTTCTTGAAGCTCAGGAAAAACAATCCATCGGTTTTCCATCTTATTTCTAACGGATGTCCATCAGCTGTTCATAATGTGTCCATCGGTTACCCATCGGTTACCCATCGGTTACCCATCAGTTGCCTACCGTTGTCGCAAAAATTATAACCTGAACATTCCTCAATTTTCCAGAAAAAGCATCTGAAGGATGAATGTGCAAATCTATCCTCAGAATTCTTGAGAGAGCCTCTCAATTAAGAGGCTCAAACTTCAAGTTTCCTTTAAAACTTAATTTTAAGCTTCATTTTAGCTTCAGCCAGTGAGCTTTAATAAAATACTTTCTCCCGGATTCAGATATAACCCTGGATCTCCGTGCTGTCTTCAACAGGTTTTATATTTTCTTTCTTGGGCCGGGGGATCGCTCTTGCAATGGGGCCAAAAACGGATTCGTATTCATTAATGTGCTGGGTAAGCCAGCGGTTCAGTTCAAGGGCAGCAACCGGCGAGAGTATAACTTCGGCTTCAACGCGCCTTTCGATAACCCTGGATTCGGAGGCATCCCCGAACATCTTGGGGGTATCGTTGTAAAAACCGATCCTGAAATCGTAAGGGCTATGCCCGCCTGCAGCTCCTATTGCATATATCTGCCGGAAGTCTTCAGGCTTTACAAACTCTATTGTAATACTCTTTTTCCCTTTTTTGGAAGCTGCGCTTTCAATATTTTCCCTGGATTCGACATCTTCGGCCATAAAAATTACCTCTGTGCTTTGCTCTCGCGAGAGCCCGGGTATCCGAGCTCTGGTTTTTGCCAGTTATTCATATACTGGCAGATTATTCCTTGTAAGTTATTTTTCCCGGTGTGAATAGGAATATTTACCTCTTCATCACTTATAAATCACTTGTCTGCAAAAACTTTTACGATTTGTTCAGCCCTGGACTTTCTTCTTAAGCTTCTTTGCTTCTTCTGCGACTCCCTTTTTCGAATGGACTCTTGCGATCAGTTCCACAGCATCAAGGTTGCGTACCGCACTGTCCAGATATCCGAAAACATCGCCCTGGTATGCGGAAATGCCGTACTTATCCTCAAGTATCTTAATTATCTGGGAAGGGTCCATACCTTCCATACGCAGCCGGATAATCTTCTCCGAAAACTTCTGTTCTGCGCATCCGCAGTAAGGTGAGTCTCTGCACGTGCAGGTCAAAAAATCCGAGGCAAAGTTCAGCATAAGTACCCTTATTTTTTGATCCAGATGGGACAGAGATTCACCGTCAAAGACAATATCAAGGGCTGCTCCTTGAAAAACCCTCGAAGGCATGTTCACGTGCAGAGAGCTTCCGATCTGGTTTGAATATTTGAAGTATGCAGCATCAAAAAACTCCAGATTGGTTGCAATTTTAATGGGACTATTCCCCTCAAGCACAGCATCTCGAATCAGGAAAGCTTTGGAAACCGGAAGGAAATGGGCTGCAATAATTTTTCCGAATAAAGTAAGTGTTACTTTATTTCCCTTTTTCTCAAGGAATCTGTAGCTCTGGAGACGGGAAACCAGTTTATTCAGGTCAAAGCCCCCAAACATAAGGGAATGGATATTCCTTAAGTCCTGAACCGAAGAGGTAACAGCAACTGAAGCAAGGACCTCTTCAAGCTGTTCGGCTTCCCCGTACTCGACTCCTGCAGAGAGCATCTCACCCTGCAGTAACTTGATTGCAACCTCTTCTTCAGTATCGGACTGTGAGCTTGAATAGGACTTCCCTGGCACGGGCATGAGCACGATAATACCCCGATCGTGATAATCAGGTCTGCCTGCCCTTCCGCTCATCTGCAAGAAGTCTTGGACCGAAATCCAGTCTATACCCATTGCAAGGGATTCGAATATAACCTGGGAAGCCGGAAAATCCACTCCAGCTGCAAGGGCAGCAGTGGTCACGACTACCGGAAGCTCCCCTTTTGCAAAATGGGTTTCCACTTTTTTTCTTTCATACTGCGAAAGCCCTGCATGGTAAGGAGAAGCCTGGATTGAAAGAGATCCTGCAAGCTTATGGCAGTTTCTCCTTGAATTCGTAAAGACGATTGTCTGTCCCCTGTGCTTTTTCGAAGAGGACATTGAATACTCTTCTTTTGCAAGCTGGGAAATCAGTTTTGACTTTTCGTTTTCCTGGCAGAAAAGGAGGTGCCTGTCAAGGGGAACAGGCCTGTGTTCATAGCGGATAAGCTGGGCTCCGAGTTTCTTTGCATAGGCTTCGGGGTTTGCAACGGTTGCTGAGAGGTAGATGAACTGGGCTTCAGGTGTCGCATAACGAAGCCTTCCTATAAGCCCGTCTAGCCTGTGTCCCCTTTCCTGGTCTTCGAGTATATGTACCTCATCTATAACAACAGTCCCGATTTTGCCAAGAAAATCAGCATTTCCTGAGCGGAGCATGTGGTCTACGCCTTCATAGGTTCCCACAATTATGTCCGCATTCGGGCTTGTCCGCATTTTCACGCGCTGAGAGGTCTTTATGAGAATTGCACCAATTTTAATGGAGGTTGTAAGCCCGAGCTTTGAATAGCGTTCCGTGAACTGGTCGTACTTCTGGTTTGCAAGAGCTACAAGGGGAACCAGGTAGAGCATTTTCCCTTTTTTATCCATCAGGTTCTGAATACCTGCCATTTCCCCAATCAGAGTTTTCCCGGTTGCGGTTGCAGAAACCACAAACTGGTTTTTTCCTTCCAGAAGCCCGGATTCTACAGACAATGCCTGCACTGGAAGCAGGGTCTCGGATTTCTGGAGAAGCAATTCTTTGAACTTTTTTGCAAGGGGGAGGTTCTTTACCCTGAAAGTGGATTCGGAGGGGTTTGTCCTGATAGTATCATAACGTGTGAATTCGGGGTCCAGCCTCTCAGGGCTCAGCATACGGATTGTCCTGTCAAGGTCTCTTGTTTTGTGAAGAACCTGCTCAAGGAAATCAACTGATTTTTCCCCGTACGGTGCTCCTGCTGAACGGACTGCCCGAAGCAATTCTTCTTTTGCACAGTCTTCACAGATGAGCTCATCGTGGTACTTGATGGACTTGCTGTTTACAAAGTTAAAACGTTTATTGATCCAGCAGTGTTTACAGATCTTTACCCTATCAGAACTGAGTTGAAAGCCCTTGAGCATTTCAAGAAAAGCCTCTTCATTTGCAGGGTCCCCTCCTTCGTTGAGCATAATCCTGTTTGCACTGCGCAAAAGCTCTATGAACTGCTGGGGAGGAATGAATTCCTCATTTTTTTTGCCGGTAAGAAGCCGGATTTTATGAGGTCGTGGACCTTTATAACTGTCCTTTATATGGAGCTCAGCCATGGAAAGCGGCTGTTTCATACGGTCCTTTATGGTCATCACTACAATTTTTGATTTTTCAGCATAGCTTAGGACCCATAGCGTCATTGTTTATCCTGATATGTGAATGGTATAAGTAAGCTTCCTTTCGGAGGTCGAAAAATGATAGTACTCTGCTGTCTTGCCGTCTTTATCCAATAATACCGCAGCATCGCCTGTGAAAATTAGGGTAAAAAATGAGGTTACGTTTTTCAGTAACTCTTCCAGAGTATAAACATTTTTTAGGGCACACCACCTGATTTTTCCTATCGTGTATGCCTTCCTGAGTACTTTTTTCAGAGTATCTCCTTAGTATCTCCGTATATAGTATCTATCGTATTTATATTTTATTACTTTCTTATTATATAAGAATCGTTTTGGTTTGTTTTATGGCAACAAAAATTCCTTATTTTCAGAACACAGGATCTTCGATTGAGCTAGCATACGGGTTCAGCTGAACCTGAAATTAAGCTGGATAAAGAAATCGGGTTAAATAGAGAAGTTTAGTTGAGCAGCAGCCTGGTTGAATAAAGAGCTGGGAAGAAGCGGGGCTGAAGAGAGAGTTTTATATTTTCAGTTGCTGCTTTCTTTCAGTTGCTACTTTCCTCACACACCCTTTATATAAATTTTAAAGGCAGGCTCCTTCCTTTGCAAACCTGCACATGCAGCTCTGAACCTCGGGAATTTTTCCGATAGCATCCGAGAGAATTTCGAAGATTGAGTCCTGAGCCTTCCCAACAACTTCTGTGACTTCATCTGCTGTTAATTTCTGCGTGGTCATCCCACATGCCTGATTTGTAACGATGGCAAGGGAAGCGTAACAGAGACTGAGTTCCTTTGCAAGGACGACTTCCGGCACACCAGTCATGCCAACGACATCTGCAAACTGGCTCATCATTCGAATTTCAGCCCGGGTCTCAAAGCGGGGACCTTCAGTACAGGCATAAATTCCCTCGGTATAGGAAAGTCCCTGTTTTCCCAGGGCAGACTTAATGGCTGCCTTTATTTCAGGGCAATAGGGCTCAGTAACATCAACGTGAACAGTTTTATCGTCATAAAAGGAAGAGGGCCTGCTGCGGGTAAAATCAATGAAATCGTCAAGCACGACAAAACTGCCCACGGGATGCCCTCGCATTGACCCGACCGAGTTTGTGGATATTACGCGTTTTACTCCGAGGGAGTGTACGGCCCAGATATTTGCCCTGTAGTTAACTCTATGCGGCGGGATATGAATTTCTTCGGCATGCCTGGGAATTATTGCAACGCGTTTTCCTTTTATGCTGGTTAGATATGCGGTAACCTCTCCATAGGGGGTTTTCACCAACTGGCTTTCGCAGTCTCTGTATGAGCTGAAACCCACACCTCCAAGCACTGCAATCTCTGCAATTTCAGCTGCCTTCTCCATTTTTATATCTCCTTTTCCGCGTTTTAATAGTGAACGTATTAATTTTCAACTGATTTGTTTCTCCGAAGTTCATGCGCTTTTTTTATTTCTTCTTCCTTTCACTCTCTTCTCGCTTTCCGGAGTCTGGTTTGACAGGGAATACTTTATCCCTGCAAGTGCAATGAGGATTGCAATTGCAATCGAATATACGAAGTACTGCAGCGCAAGGGAAGGATCACTTAAGACCCCGTCCGATATGGAGGCTACTGCCAGGATGTATGTGCTTGCCCCCCAGAAAAGAAGGCCGGTTGCGATCACGAAGAGGGAGAGGGAGACACTTCTATATATGGGCCTGCCATCCATCCTGAGATCGAAAATCTTTCCCAGGTCCGCAAGCAGGAGGGCTGCTGCATACCACCAGATAGATACATTGATGAAGACCGAAATAAGAGTCAAGGTGCCGTGATACCAGACCCCTTCTGCGGAGTAGAGTTTCCATACCTCCATAGCTCCGTATACAGTGGCTACAAGGCTGGTAAGCAGGGCAGCAGTGTAGCTGATGAAGACCATTCTCTGCTCAAGGAAAGCATCCCAGAGCCTTTCTTTTTCGAGGGCAACAATATCATCGAGCCCGAAGCCCCTGTACAGCATGTAAAGCCCGACAGCTGCAAGAATTCCCACAACTGCCCCTTCGGGGTAGCGGGCAAGCAGGAAGATGGCATAAATCAGAAAAGCAAGACCTATAGGTACAAAAAAAGTCTGAGAAATCTTGGGGTCACTGAAGGCGTGTTTGAGGATATAATATGTGCTTTCCAGATTTTCACTCTGCATAACGACAATACGTTTTACGGAGTCAATTTTCATTCTGGACTGCACAATAGGGACAAGAGTTTCATCCTCTGCCCCATCCGAGACAAAAACGGCTCTTTGCACTTCGTTCATCTGGAGATAAAGTTCGAGCTGTTCGGCGATCTTCTGGTCTGAGATCACGCCGACATTCTTATCACCTGCAAAAGAGACGATCTCAGCGTCAACTCCTTTTGCCCGAAGCTCATCAAGGATCCGGATCCCTCCGAAAATCGTATTTGTGTCCGAATCTTCAGGGTCGGCAATCCCGAGTGCAACTGCTGCCTGAACATTTGCCTCCCTCCCTACGATGGGAGTTCCCATTTTTGCTTTTTCGCCCAGGTCGTTATCCCTGTCTATGCATATAACTAAGGTCTGCATGTCTCCTCTATCATTTTTATGGAGATATTCTGTCCCGGAGATCCAGTTATCTACTGAAAAAGGTATCTTATCAGGTTTCCGATTTATCAGCTTACAGAGGATGCATTACAGGAGCCGTTTTTTATACTCGCCGGATCCTTTCCCCTTCTTTCCGGTAATTTATTCCTGACCTGATACACTCTTTGAATTTGTTGAACTTCCTTACTCTTTACAAGTATACTATTTCAATTGATGGTTTATATAGTGAACTGCGCACACAAGCTACTTGAAGTTCTGTAAAATGGGCAGACCCTTTTACATGGTATGAACTCTATATATATTTTATCTTCGTTTTATAAATTTCGGCTGCTGGTATCTTACATGATAACTATTCTTTTACAAATCCCGAAAAAACCTTCACTTTCAAGGATAGTGTTATAATTCTGGATGCCGATATATAAGTGTTTAAAAACAGGCTCTCTCCAGGAGAGAAATCTATTCTTATTATTGAACATTTAAAGGGGTTTATATGGCAAAAGCAATTGAGACTGAAACAAAAGAAACCGGAGCCGGTAAAAAAGGTTTCAATATTCAGGAAAAAATTGGAAAGCTAGGGGATGATATTGATAGCCTTGCAAAAAAGACTGGGGACGAAGCCTCAAAACTTTCAAAGAATATCAATGGAGAAATTAAGTCCCTATCCGGGGAAATTAGGTCTATTGACGTAAAGGACGAGGTAAAAAGCATTACTAGTAGAGTCGAAAAGCTGGTTGATTCGACCGGAGACAGTGCGAAAAAGCTTGCCTCGGAGATCAAGGCAGATATCAAAAAGTTAATGGATAAAATTTAAGGATAATTTAAAAGAAAAAAATAGAAACAAATGAGATCGAGGATGAGGAAGCGGAGGTCTTCTTCGTCTTTATTCTCTTTCTTTATTCTCTTTCTTTATTCTTTTTCTTTATTCTCTTTCTTTATTCTCTTTCTTTATTCTCTTTCTTTATTCTCTTTCTTTATTCTCTTTCTTATTTTCGTTTCTGGCTTTTTCAAGGATTCAGCATCCACTAATTTAGTTTGAATTCCAGTTAGTATCGGATTCCCTGCGCATAGATCGCATCGACAACCTCGCCTTCGGTCACTGTGACTGTCACTGTAGCTGTATCGATTACAGCCGGATCTTTTTCAGAAATCAGATCAAACTTGTAGACGAACTGCCAGCACGAGGTACAGTTGAGAGTTCTGGTTTCAATAAAAACCGGTTCGGTCAGATTGTAGGTTTTGTAAGAGTCAAGGTCTCTTACATAATCCTCAGCTATCTGCTGACTCTCTCCTTTCGAGGTTTCATTTAATCCATCATTGTTATTGTCAGTTCTTTCGGTACAGCCGGATATGGTTACAGAAATACAGAAAACTATCAGAAGCAGGGGGAAAATAAAACGGATTTTCATAAACCCTCAGCAGGAAACCCCTGAGTCTTTAGCTCAGGGGAGGAATGCGTAAACTTCCCCGTCCTGCTCTGTTGAATTAATGTACTTGTCCTGGCCCTCAATCGTTCACAAATTTTCTTCACGTTAACACTATCTGAGATTTTGTTTCCAAACATATCCGATATAGCAAAGAATCCGGAAGACCTTTTACCTTTGACAAACCCAATTCCCTTACTCGTTTTTACAAGATCGAATTTTCTCAGGTTGAACAGTTTCCCCGTATGTATTTTCTTTTCGGATCTTTTTCCTGTCCTTTGCTGGTAATCCCCCTTGCTAACGTTTCTTTTTAAAAAAACAGACTCTTCTACCTCTACTTTCTGGTCGTCCCTGCAACAAATAGCAACAGCATCAAAGTAATGTGTTTTTAACAGCTTCAAGACCTGCTCTCTCCTGTACTTGGTTTCGTACCCGAAAGTCTCTGCAAAATTCCAACCTGATTTCCGGATTTGGGATTTGATAATGCCTACTTCTGTTGCATGTTTTGTTTTTGACTTTTTCCCTGAAAGCTTGAATTCTCCATTGTGCAGGGCTTTGTGACAGGTTTCACAGAGCGTTATCAGGTTTTCCGGTGCATCTGTTCCCTTTTGTGACCTGAAAACGATATGATGGCAATGCAGCCTGGAATCCTTTGACTTTCCCCTGCAGTGCTGGCAGGTGTATCCGTCCCTGTCCAGAACGTAAGCTTTGATATTGTAGAACCCTTTAAGGTCCCCTTCCTGATATCCGATCCCGGAAACTTCCGGATTTGTTATTTTGTGAATATCAAAGGAAGCAAGTTCTACCTTCCACTCGGTTACAGGAAGCAGGGATTCCACAAACCTCTTTTCCCGGAAATGAGCTTCAAGTTTGCTTCGGATAGAAGGAGCCAATCTTCCTTCTTTCTTTGAATTTCCCCGGTTATCAAATCTTGCGGGTCTATACCTTGTCTTCCGACTTCTCCGGCTTCTCCGGTACATCTTCCGTTGTTCCATCTTTTTCGAAACGTTTTCTCTCAGGTAGATTTCGGACTGATACAACACTTTTCCGTTAGCAATGGCTGCACAGCCCACTACCTTAGAGCCGGTATCCATCCCTGCAGTTACAGGTTGAGTATAGCCACTGCTTCTGAAAAGTAACTTGATTGTGAATGGCGTATTTCGGACCACTTTTGCTTTGCCTGCTTGCAGTAGCTTTCTGGCTTTTGAGGGTTTGCAGGGCATCAGTGGTTTTTTGTTTTGATTGATTACGAAAACTAACATATAGTTTTCCTCCGAAGAGTTATGCGTATCCGAATTGTGGAGTCAATTCAGGAATCCGTCCTCCTCTCGATCTGATATGGAAAGGTTTAACGATGCAAGCACTGTCCCTACCTCTCAGGACTGTTTAACCGGCATCCTTAGAGCCTTAAACTGAGGCGACATTCAAGGGTAACTATGTATTCTTTCCTATCGTTTACCGATTTTCCGTTGCTCCTAATCGGTGATCTGGTCAACCAGGGCTTGTTAGACAAGCCCCTGAGTCTTTAGCTCAGGGGTAGTTGACAGGTTTTTATCCTTTTCTTCTAGCTTACTTTTTAAAAAGAAGTACAAAACGAAAGTATTTAATAATTATTTAAGATCTTATCTGCCTTAAATTCCGTCTTGTCAAAAGGATGTGAAATGCATTAAGTACGGATTCCCCAACGAATACTCCCAGCAGGCATTTAAGCAAGGGAATTCTCAGGCTTGATCCCACATACACAATCAAATCCGTGGGTACTGGCGGGAAAAGAAATCCAGCCTTCGCAGCCTTTTTCCAAACTTCCCGTATTTAAACAAGACGTTTTGTTCATAATGGGTAATTTTATAATTCAGTCCTGCTTAATGTATAAAATCTCTTTGAGGGAAAAAATATGCAAACGTATTCGGGTTTTCTAAGGAGGTTAATAGCCTCTATAATTGATTCTTTTATAATCATCCTTCTTCTGGCTTTTATTCAGTTCATGTCAGGAGCCATGGGCGGAGCCTTTTTTTATATTCTTTTAATCCTGCTTTCCTGGAACTATTTTGCATACCAGGAGAGTTCAGTAAGGCAGGGAACAGTTGGGAAACAGGCGATGAATATTATTGTAACTGATCTTAACGGAAACAGAATTTCCTTTGAGCGTGCAACAAAACGCTTTGTGGGAAAGATTCTGGCATTCCTTCCTTTTTTCGCAGGATTCTTGCCCATTCTTTTTACTGAAAACAAACAGGGACTGCATGATAAAATCGCAAAAACTCTGGTTCTCGTTCGAGAGGATTGAACTCTTTTTTCTGACCCCGTATTTATTCCCCATTTTTTATAAACACATTTAAATATATTCATTACATTGAATTAATGGGGGAATGAAAACATGTTATTTATGGCAACCCTTTCGCATACACCAGAACATTGTTTCGCAAGAGATGAATACCAGGCCGATGGAAAAAAATGGGTTGAGGAAATGAGGAAATTGGGTGAAGTACTGGATATAAAAGTACACGGGGCTTATGTCAGCCCTAATGAGCATACTTTCTATTTTGTCCTCGAAGCTGATAATTTTAATGCGATCTCTGATTTCTTAAGACCGCCGATGCTGACGCACCACAGCGGAAAGATATCTCCAATTATGACCGTTGAAGAAGCTTTTAAACTCCCATTCATAAAAAGTTGAAGATCAGGCGCCATAGAAATTCTTCAGAAACTGGTTCTCAGGGATTATTCTGAATTCTGGAGCATGAATCCGAATATTGAGCTCAGAAGACTACGGATGTTCGAATTCGGATTCTAGAAAATTACCTTGCTCAGTTTTTTTATGTTCTTTTTCTCTTTTTTACTCTTTTTTCATCTCAATCCAATCAACTACTGTAGAAAGGTTTTAATATTTATATAGTGATAAAATACTTTTATGATTCCTTACATAAAGAAGTAGGAAACTATTTGCCGCCAGAGAAAGTAAGGAACGGTTGACATGTCCATTTATGTTGAAAAGCGCAGGTCTGCAAAGAAAAGTTCTATTAAGATCAACTCAACTCCTGTTGATTACGTGCAGAGTTATCCAGTCCAGAGTAGCCCAGCTCAAAATGGTTCCTTTCAGGATTATCCGGTTCAGAGCAGTCCGATTCAGGGCACCTCTCTTAGTTTTCACCCTACCCTTCCAGAGAATTCCCCTGTCTCGCTCTTTTCCGGACAGTATTCGGGGCTTAAAGTTTTTCTGGATATGGATGGAGTACTTACGGATTTTACAGGCGCATGCGAGAGATTAAGTGAACATATGATGTTCTGGTACACTGCCGATAAGGAACGTTTCTGGAAGCACATTACGGCTGCAGGAGCCAGGTTCTGGTCAGATATGCCCTGGATGGCTGGAGGGAAGGAACTTCATGGCTTTCTTAATAGTTCCGGCTTACACCCTACAATCCTTTCTGCCCTTCCTACCCCGGACCGAAAGATTGCTCTGGTTAATGCCAGAAAAGGAAAAATAGAGTGGCTGAAAAAAGAACTCGGAACTCCATACGCAAACAATGCAATCCTCTGTTTCCGCCCGGAAAAAGCTCTTCAGTCCGGAACCTCAAGGGTCCTGATCGATGATAACTCCGATAATATCCGTGAATGGGAAGAAGCAGGAGGGACAGCTATCCTGCATAAGAGCACGGACAGGACAATCAGGTGTTTAAGCAAAACTATTAAACTCGAGCAAAGATTCTAATTATTTAAATTGTTACGTTTTCCAGGTTCTTATTCCTCTTCCAGGCTGAACCGCAGGTTTTTCTGGATTTTGCTTCCACTTATAGAAAAGCGGCTTATTCCGGAAACATCTGTTACTGGAAGCGTAGGCGGGCGATGCATCATAAGCAAAAATACAATTAATTGATTTTAACCTGCTTGTCCGGGTAATAAACCTTAATTCCAGGATGATGATCTTTAACTCCTGAGGCTCTTTCTGAAAATTCTTTCTTATCCTGGAAGCTTACAATTCTTAGCAAAATAACATAAATTAAATAATAAAGCTGTATTTTGTCTATTGTTTGTGCTCCCGCTAACCTCTGACGCGTAACTTTTGACACGTTAATCATATCGAACAGATCTTTTATCCCGGCGGGGGCTCATCCTCCCTCATTCCTCCCGTTTTCCCCTGGATTATGGGACACAGGAAGGAAAAAATTCAGGCGTATAAATGATGTTTTCTTGATTTTCAAAAAAGCTTAAAAGGGAAGAGGATTTTGATCTTTTTTTTCAGTAAAACCTCCTCTACCTTTCGTTTCATCTTTTCATCTCTGTCTCCCTGTGAAGTAAATACGCAATCCCGGTGAGTCCACTAAAGGTGAAAAGGGCTCCAAATCCAGGTGTACTTTCTTCTGCAACCTTTTCTGCAACCTTTTCTGCAACTTCCCCTTCTACCGGCTCTTCAATTTCCATGTTGCTCTCATAACGAGAATCCGAGGAGGGTTGTATCTGGCTACTTAATGGAACAGCCCTTTCGTCTTTTGTAGCTGGCTCTCCAGCAGGCATTTCAGGAACCGTTTCTTCGCCATCTTCAGCTCCCGGACCGGAGAATTCAGGTACCTCCACGAAGAGGGATGTATAGGGTGTCACAAATTTATATTCAAGGGCGAGGTCCGTTACTGCAGACACAAGTGGCTCGTTTTCTCCTTCTACTTCTATCCTATCCAGCAGGGATTCGATGGTGGTATAGGCCCAGAGCCTGGGAATAAAGGCATTTTCCCCTTTCGGGCTTATAGTAAACTCTTTTGAAAAAATTCTAGCTCCGGTCCTGGTACTGGCCGAAACATCCGCCTGGATTTTGCCGGTTTCAGAGCTGTATTTCCCGAGGACAATAGCATCAGAGCCCGCAAAGAGGTTCTTTTCCCCGGTGTTTACGAGTTCGGAGAGCCCATTGCTGTAGGAGAAGTCCATGTCCGTGATCAGGGGGGTTGAAATCGTTTTATAAAAGCTCCCTATTTCCTCAGAAGCGTTATCATCCGGAGCGAACCTCTCTGCAGTCCCGTTGTTTTCCAGGCTCATAGCTCTCAGGAAACTATAGTTATTTTCGTCTTCAATCCCGAAGGCAATAGAAAAGATAGACACATGTGCGGTGTTGGCATCTTTAATGTTCTGGCGGATTGCGTAAGGGGAAACAACGCCTTCAGTTGGCTCTCCGTCTGTAAGGAAAACAATTATAGGCACTCTTCCGCTCTCAGGGTTGAACATCCCAAGAGCCGTAAGCAGGGCTTCATTTATGTTTGTGCCGCCGTTTGCCTCAAGGTTATTTACAAAGTCCAGAGCCCCGGTTTTTTGCTCCTCGTTTGCTTCCATTAGGGTCCCGGAATAGCTCTGTATGGAACTGTCAAAGAAAATAATGTTAAAGTAATCTCCGGGTGGCAGGTCCTCAATAATGTTGCCGAAAGCATCCTTTACCTGTTCGAGCTTGTATCCCTGCATAGAGCCGGACTTATCAAGGACAAAGATTATTTCTTTGCTCATGGCTGAGGTCCCGAGGTCTTCTTCGCTAGGGGAAAAGATGTGCATCATATACCCCTGGCCTTCATTTTCGTAAAAAAGCATGTTCCCGTTCAACGGAGGGTTTGCCGTTTCAAACACTACCCTGAGTTCCGAGATGGGGATCGAGTCTTCCTTATAATGTACCTGCCCTCTGTTTGAGGAAAGGTACTCCACCTCAGCTTCCGGGAAAGCAGGGGTTTCCAGGCGGATAAGCTGGTTTGCAGAATTTACGTTTATGGTTACCGAAAAGTTTGCCACTGAACGGCTGCTTTCCAGGAACTGCACGAGTTCGTATTCCCCAAGAGTTTTCTTAAGCGCCTGTTCATATGTCAGCTTCACGATGATGCTCTGCCCGGGCTCAAAGCTCAGGGCATAGGCGAAAAGGTTTTCATCCTTTGTTTCAAGGAGGCCTGCTGTCCTTCCTTCCGATGCGGCAGACTCAAATCTTTCGGAAGCCTCTTTCTTTGGAAGTACGTCAGCCCTGTACTCTTTTCCATCAATAATCAGGGTAAAGCCCGAAATGAAAGCTTCTTCAGGAATCAAAAAACTGAACTTGTCTTCAACAGCCGTTTCAGCCGGGTTGCTGAGCTTTTCTTCAACAGTGGTAATTGCATATCCGTTGTTTACATCCGTACTGAGCTTCAGGTACTCTGCAACAGGGCTGGCTGCCCCAATCTGAATCGATGCCAGCAAAACCAGGCAGATAATAAGAACTTTCCTTATACAAAATCCCCCTTCAGTTGATCCGATATTCAGGAAAATTTTTTGACTTTTTTATGCAAGAATTCAGGAATAATTCAGCAAATATTTATTACTGATATGTATGAAGATATGCCACTGTTTTATTTATATTTGACTTTAGCTGCGGATTATTTCAAAGTTATGCAGGAAATTCGTGTAATGCATGAGATATAAAAAGTTCCTTTAAAAGAGGTTTTTGAAAAGATAAAAGATCCGTCATCATTGTTAATTCTAAAATATGTGTAAAGTGATAAATTAATAAAGTTATATGCGTGCCTGGTTTTCTCTATAAGTGAATAACTCTGCATTCACGCAACCTCTATGAAATTAATAAGAGTAGAACAGATGAAGTTAAGGTGATAACAGTTTATGATTATAAAAAAGACGGAACGCTCAGTTCGGCAACACTTGTCTGAGGGTTTGAAAAAGTAATGTACTTTTCCCTTATGGATCTGAGAATTATGGAGTCCTGCTTCCGCCTGAAAAAAGAGATAATTGGAGACATATATTTGTGGATTATGAGTCGGCGGAAGCGACATTAATAAATACACATTTTTTTATTTATAACCATTTATCCGGGTAACAGCCCTTAGCTTTACGCTAATACCCTAATTTTGTTTCAGTTCAGGTTGGGGCTGGAGGACCCCAGAACTTTTCGGGAATCATTTATAATGGCTCTTCGCTATTTCATGTGGGTAACTTACATTCATCCCCTAAATGTTGAATTAGTATGTATAAACTTTAGAATCATTTGTTGTTGAAAATCACATTCAAGCTCGATGTTTCTCTCTTTTGCCTGGTTACTTTAGAACTAAGAAATTGTTTTCAACCCATACAAAACAGCGAAGATCCGAAAATATTAATTTCTACAGGCAAAATGATGTTTTTCCGAGTTTTCCGGTTTTTTGGGTTTTCCGGCATTTTCCGAGTTTTGTGTTAGTGCAGGTAAAGGCTCAGTATTCTGAGATGGATTCCAGGGAATTTTCTGCAAGATTTATGATCCTCAGCTTCAGACTCTCTACATCTTCAAAAAAAGCTGTATGTTCTCCTGAAAAGATATCCTGCTGAAGCTTCCTTCCGAACTCATCATCCTTTCCGGGCTTTAAACGCAGGACTAGAGAACATGGGGCATAGCTCACTGCAGTTGCAAGTTCATCGCAGTCCCCGTCCGTAATTCCCAGAATAGGAATTCCAAATCTGGAAAAGATATTTCCTGCAAGCTCTGTTGTGTCATCCCCAACAGTAATGGCAAGACCTGCCCCTTCCATCATCTCAAATGAATGCTCTGCGCAGTGGTCTATAAGAATGACCTTAACTCCACCTTCCGGGATTTTCTCCTGCAAAAAACTCTGTTTCAAAGGAGAGGTTTTCGTTATCCCTTCGGTTTTGTATTCCATAGGGCTTTTGCAGACGTCGGGATTTTTTCGGGAAGCTGTGGTTTTTACCCATGCCCCGGACAGGTCAACAGGCACTCTTTCTCCATGTTTATGGAGAATTTCGATACCCTGTTCCTTTATGTTCCCTCCTTCTATTGAAGTCAGAAAGCCGTTTTCTGATACGAGGACGACCTCAGAGGAAGTAGCTTTTCCAACCACAATCCCTTCAACCATTATGTTTGCCCCTGGAAAGGTTGAGATTCGTCTCAGAACATGCCTTCCCTGATTGCTGATTTCTATGGTGTTGACTGGCATCGGAGGCGGGGAAATTTTAAGGGTCAGAAGGCCGGAGAGTTTTTTAGCATGGGGGTCTGCAGCCTGGTTCCAGGGAATGAGTTCCCCATCAAGGCATCCGGGCCTTTCAATCTGAATAAGGGGTTTCTCTTCAGGATTTTGTATATGCGAAACCACGATCCTTCCGAAAGTCCGGCCGGTTTGAAGCTCCCTGCCGTGGTTCAAAAGGCACACCATGTCGTTAGACCCGAAAAGAGACTCGATGCAGGCGCTGGGTTTCAGAAACTGCTCTATATCAATCAAGTTTTCAAGGCCGGCATCAATCGCCGCAACTTTTCCCAGGGTACCGCAGAGGCAGGCATTTATGCAATTTCCCCTGGAGAGAAGTGTAAGAATATCTTTAACTGTCTGGGGAGAATCCATAAGCTGTAGGTTATGAATCACTATTCCAATCTGCATATATTAAAAACATATATAGTCAAACTAATTATACTCATCGAATTAATTTTGTATTAATAATTTAATAATTTTTCCTAAATATTTTGGGATGTCTGCTTTTTCATCATTCAAATTCCCGGCAGATATCATAAGATTCAGCCAGTATAAAGGCATGGAGCTATTTGATAATTTATTTGTATTGTCTGAAGAGACGTATCTATACTATATCCGGTGAAGAGTTTGCTTCAGGGACATCTCCGCTAAAAATCAAAAAGTTATATTTCCGTAATTTATGTTAACTAATTTAAATATTGTATTATGAAATAATGTAATCTTCGATATTTTTTAAGTCTTATATTTTACGCTTATATCTATTCATATGCGTGGATCTGACCCCTGCACCCATGGCAGGAACTGGAAAAAGGGATTGATGAACGGTTTGATTGAAGAGTTCGCAATGGCAATACGGCAGTTACGCCTTAAAAAGCTCAGAACCCTGCTTGTTCTCCTCGGAATCGCTATCGGAGTGGCAACGGTAGTAGCCGTCGTCTCGTTCGGAGAAGACCTTCGTATCAATGCAATCGAAGAGATACAGAAGTCCCGGGACCTGACCTTAATTGAGGTATCTCCGGGGCTCAGGGAAGACGGACTTGTCCTCATAAGCGACTCGAAAGTAGAGGATATAAGAATACGGGGAAGTGGCATGCCCTTATGTAAAGGATGCTTATGTCAGCCCTTCAGGGACCTATTTCGAATTGTTCGGGGTCCAGGATGATTGCAGGACTGCAAATGAGCTTGAACTTGCCGAAGGGAGCTGGTTCGATAGTGGACAGAACCAGATCGTACTTGGAAGTGATCTGTGGGAAAAACTGGAAAAAATAGACGGGGCCAGAATAGGAACTCCAATAACAACCCGGCTGCGCCTTTATGAAGAAGACGGGGCCTCTTGATAGGGAAATAAGTTTTATTCCTGTGGGCCATCTGAAACCTGCAGAAAACGATATAGATACAGGGGCCTTCATGAAGCTTGAATATGCAAAAAAACTCAGCAAAAAGGAGTATTATGATGGGGTCCTGATAAAGGTGGAGAGTTCTTCACAGGTTCACGAAACAAGAGAGCAGGTCGAAAAAATCGGGTTTTCCTCTTCAAGTGCCCGGGACGAAATCGACTCGGTCAACCGGATCATGAACGGGGTGACCCTTGTACTTGCCTTTTTCTCAAGTATTTCCCTGCTTGTAGGCGGCCTGATGGTGGTCAACACAATGGTAGTCTCGGTCTATGAACGGACCCGGGAAAGCGGAATTTCTAAGGCCCTCGGGGCTTCGGAGTCTGACATCCTGCGGATGTTTTTAGCCGAATACCTGTTTATAGGAACCGTGGGAGGAATTTTAGGAGACTTATTCGGCGTTCTTTTTGCAACCCTCATAGACAGGGTTGGAAGGTCCCTGCTAATTTCAAGGCTTGAAATAGGAAATCTCGAACATCTAACTACCTTAAACTTCAAGATTCTTGCAGCCGGAATTCTTGTCTCCTTACTCGTTTCCGTGCTTTCGGGGCTTTATCCTGCCTGGAGGGCCTCAAAACTGGATCCTGTCAGGGCTTTAAGGCAGCTTTGAAAGGGAGATAGTCAGTTGCAGAAGGGGTTGTAAGAGGAGATATATAATCTCAGGAGATGAGCTGCCTTGAATACCGGAAACAAGATCTTAATAGCAGGGCTTCTTGGAGTCGGAGTGCTGTTCCTGCTTCCCTTTTTTTTAGTAGATGCTTACTCCTTTTACTGAGGGCAGGCTAAGGATATCGTCAACAAGGTCTCCGGGGACTTTGTGGTCGGTAACGATGGTGAGCCTGGGGCTGTCCGTAAAGTATGGGTCATCTGAGACGGCCTGGCGAATGCTTACGTTGTGTCTTGAAATCAGGCCTGCAACTTCTGCAAGGATTCCAACGTGAGCAGCGTCTTCAGGGATGATGATGATTACCCCGAGCCCGAGAGCAGGGGCAACGTCTCTGAGAAAAGGGATTGAATGAACATTTTTGAATATGGTGCTCAGGAGTTCGTCAGAGATGATGGTCTTTGTGGTCGCGTCAACCACCCTCCGGTCAACCCCTACTTCCTTTGCAAGTTGAGTGTGTGCTATCTCGATGCTTCCGGAAGTTACCTTTCCTTCCTCGTTCACCTGAAACCCGCGTTCAAAAAGTAACTTAAGTACTTTTGCCTGTGCCGGGTATTTCTCGAACTTTTTGAGTAGTGTCTGCCACATAGAAATTATCATTAAATTGAGTCTCCAATATAAAGCTTACTGATTAGACCTGAGATGCGGGATTGATAAAAAGTTGCATCTGTTCCCACAGATATTTCCCCAAATCCTGAGGAAGGAATCGAACCTGAAGTAGCCTGCTAAATCCAGCTGAGAAAGCATTTGCAGTTTCTGAAATTGTGTTTTGTCCCTGATAAGTTGGTTGATCTATTCCGGAATCCATAGAGGAATCTCTCAGTAATCTCCCCTGCATCGCACAGGGTCTGGCCCGACCCGCAACATACTAATAAAAATGTATGTGCCTGCAACACAACTAAAAGAAATCCATGTGTATTCGGTTAAGTGAGGAATCGTGATAATCACCTCCACTTTTAAAACAGTTCCCAAATATTTAGATCTTGTTGTAGACTGGAACAGGGTATCGATTTCATGTAAATAGGCTAAAATTTAAGGCAGGCTTCGGGTTCAAAATCATTAGTTAAATGTTTTAACTCAATGAAAATGCAAACCTCAACCTCACTGAAAAAAATCGAGGTGAATTTCACCTACTTATCTGGTTTGGTTTCTTTAAGATTCCGAAGTATTGGTTCGAGTCTTATATAAAAAGGTCAGATACTTTCGTTTGATTCTACAGTTGTGAGGTTTGAAAATTTTACCCCTTTAAGAGCCATCATAGCTTCAGCAAGCTCTGCAATTTCTTTGCCGTTCCCGTTCAGAACGACTACTTCAAAACAGTCATCAGGATCAAGATAAATATGCACGGAAGACTTTATCAGGTGAGAATAGTGATGCTGAATATCAGTTATGGCATTTGAAAGCCCGCGTTTTGTGTGATCATAAATAACCGCAACTGTTCCGACGCGATGGCCTTTAATGTCATTCATCAACTCATAATAGGAAATATAGCTCCTAATGGCATCTCTTATGCCTTCCGAGCGGGAAGAATAACCTCTGTTTTCAATAATCCCATCAAATTTACCAAGAAGAGTATCGGGAAGGGAAACCCCTATCCTCATAAGTTCTGTTTCCATTATATCACTCACCAGGTAATTTCAAATTCATTTGAATGATTCTACTTTAGTTATGATACGTATTACTATATATGTTTTTTTAACTTCCTCTCTAAAATAAAAGAGTTGGCTGGTGCGAACTTTATTATATATCACTAATGAATAATAAAACTAACGTTTGACTGAAATCCCGAAGCATCTCTGTTGAAAACATCTTTAGTATAGCACCTACTTTCTCAAGGCGTGACAAGAAGCTATGCTATATTACGCCATTGTGCTGCCTCTGCCTTTTGAGGCAATCCTACTGGTGACATACATGAATAGCAACTTTTATGTGTGAAACTCACATGACAATGTCACGAAATCAAGGGGGATAACTTTGATAATTCGTTAGGATGAGAATACTATGAAGAATAAAAGTGAATTGCCATAATCTCTTTATAAGTAATACATATTTTATATTTAATAACATCAAATACGATATATTAAATGAAAAGTATTAAGTATAAGCTTGTTATACATTCATATGTCTATACGAACAGACATTAAAAACATAAAGACCTCCCAAATTTGTGGATGGCACCTGCAATGCTTGGAATTCCTCACCTGTAAAGCGGGCAGGTGGGGAGCCTCAGGTGCGAAGGTGGAGCCAGAAAATGTTCTGGCTTTATGCTCATTATTTAACTTTTTTTACATTCCGCATGAAAACTGTTAGGTATCTTCTGTTGCGTCTCTGGCTTTTCAGATCCAATCGATATAGGGCCGGAGTCAGTTACGGGAAATTGGAAGAATAAAATGGCCCTCAAATCTAGCCAGACAAAAGCTATGACTTTGCTGTAGCTGGACCACACGCCCTTGTCAAGCAGAAGTCCCGTTATGAAGGGGCCTTTCTCCTGGTCTTTCACTTCAGCTGTCACCTTTATATTGATGCCCCTGTTGTTCTGGAGGGTCAGGGTTAAGGACTCGCTCGGCGTTCCCGGGCAGACTGTTCCGAAATCGACTGAATTCGGTGAGGCTGTCAGGGAAATTGCAGGTATGATATTCACATTAAGTGATACCGTTGCCTGCGTTAATTTGATGTACCTGCAGGACAGGAACCTGTATATGGAAATTCCAGGTTCAGGCAGTAAACAAAAATCCGAAAAAACAAAGTATCAGATCATTCTTATTGCCGCCCTCAAAAAAGAAATTGAATTAGCTCGCAGACTTGACCCTGAAAAGCTTGCAGCTGAAATCGAAAAAACAGGTTTTTCCTGCCAGCACTGCGGGAAATGCTGTAGACGGGCTTTTGGGGACAACCGGGTAGTATTGACTCCTCAGGAAATTGAGAAAATCCGGGAGTATACAGGGCTTTCAAAACTTGAGGTTGCAGGACCTCTTATCCCTGAAGCCTGCCAGCCTGAGAAAACCGGAGATGAGGACGCAGGCCGGGATAAAGAAGGTTATTCCAGAGCTTTAGAAGCAAATGGAGGGTCCTCTCCGGAATTCCCTGAGATATTTGATCTCCTGAAGGACGATATCGACTCAGAGGGAAATATACATACCTATGGCTGGATGCTCAGGCGGAAAAGAAGTGGAGACTGCGTTTTCCTCGAAAATGACACAAACAAGTGCAGGATTTATCCTGTGCGCCCGATGCTCTGCAGCACCTATCCTTTTTACATTGAAGGGCTTAAACTGTACACATGCGAATGTGAAGGACTTGGGGATCACATTTCTGCGGAAGAGAGCCGAAAACTTGCAGATACCCTGCTTTCCAGATATATCTCGGAACTTGAGGATACGCTTGCCATGTACGAAAAATACGAGGATTTTGAAAAAGGGGACGAAGGTCCGGATATTGCAAGAAATAATCTGGAAAAAGACATGTGTGCTTATATAGTCCACGACAGCAGAGGAATTACAAAAATCATCGATTGAGGCACGGGATTTCAGGATACCCCGGTGGTCCCTGATTAGTTGTTTGATCTATTCCGGAATCCGGGAGGAGATTTATCATTTCCTCCCCCCGCGCTGCACGGAACTGGGTCGGCCTGCCACCAGCTAAAAAAACAACCAGAAAAACCAGTGCCGCAATTAAGAGTGATAATATACCGAAGAAATATTCCCTGGACTGAGAGAATACTTTCCTTAAACCCGGAAACCGCTTTTTAATTCAGAGGTAAACATAAGCGCCTCCGCCAGCTTGTCTGGTGGCCCTTCATATTTATAAATTAGTCCGCTTGAGCGAGCGAAGCTCACTACTACAATCTATAAATTAGCCCTCTTGAGTGCAGAGAAAAGGATCGAATACTGTTGCACTTGCAGTGCAACTCCCAGAAAATCTCTGATTTCCTGTGATCCCGAAGCGAAACTCGGGCGGCGCAATTCGGGCGGAAAAATTCTGCTATTCCTGCCCTGAATTTCATTTATGTTCGGAATCATCAATTAAATTTATTTATTAGAAAGCGCCAGTTATTCCCCATGACCGGAATGTCTGGTAGTGACAATCGCCCGATGACCGTTTCGGAGAAGATCTTTTCGAAGGCCTCCGGAACTCCCGTTAAAGCCGGGGATTTTGTACTGGCAAACATAGACCTGGCAATGACCCACGACATCACAGGTCCGCTGGCAGTCCAGGGCTTTTACGAAATCATGAGAGATGAGGAAGAAAAAAAAGTCTGGGACCCCAGCAAAATCGTAATCATATTCGATCACCAGGTCCCTGCAGACTCAATTAATGCCGCACAAAACCATATCATGCTAAGGAAGTTTGCGAAAGAGCAGGGCATTTTAAATTATGATGTGTATGAAGGAGTCTGCCACCAGGTCCTGCCTGAAAAAGGGCATGTGCTGCCCGGAGACCTGGTTGTTGGTTCTGACTCCCATACCTGTGCATACGGGTCTTTGGGGGCATTTTCTACCGGAATAGGATCTACTGATATGTCAGCCGTTTTTGCTACAGGCAAACTCTGGTTCAGGGTTCCTGAGACCTTCCGGTTTGAAATCGAAGGTAAACTGCCGAAGCACGTTTACTCCAAAGACCTTATCCTGCATCTTATCGGGGATGTCGGGGTAGAAGGTGCCAGGTATATGGCAGCCGAGTATGCAGGTTCGACAATTCGTTCCCTCTCCATCCCTGAGCGCATGACCATGTCCAACATGGCAATCGAGATGGGAGGAAAAGCAGGAATCATTGAAGCCGATGAGGTTACCGAAGCATACCTGAAAGAGCGTATTCCGGGCTATAAACTTGACCCGTACTGGAAGTCTGATGAAAGTGCTAAATACCTGGAGGTCAGGCATTATGATGTCTCTGACCTTGAACCCCAGGTAGCCTGCCCTCACAATGTTGATAACGTAAAGCCGGTAACTGAAGTAGAAGGCACGAAAATTGACCAGATCTTTATGGGCTCCTGCACAAACGGCAGGTTCGAAGACATCAAGCTCATGGCGGATATCATGGGTGACGAACCGGTTGCAAAAGATGTGCGCCTCCTTGTTGTGCCCGCTTCAAGGACAGAATACATGAAACTGTTAAAAGCCGGGTATATTGAAAAACTCATGAACGCCGGCGCAATAGTAGAATCTCCCTGCTGTGGACCATGCATGGGCGGCTCTTTCGGCCTTCTCGGCCCGGGAGAAGTTGGCCTTGCGACCTCCAACCGCAACTTCAAAGGCAGAGAAGGAAGTGCAGAATCATTTGTGTACCTTTCTTCCCCTGCAACAGCAGGAGCATCCGCTCTCACAGGAGAAATTACCGACCCCAGGAAGGTTTGAATAACCCTCCTGTTTTTACTTCTTTTGAATTTTACCATAACTGAGTATTTATCTTAAACAGGTGTTAGAATGCCGGAGGCTGACTTATCCATTTTAAACAGGGTGTATGAGATCATCCTGGATCGAAAACAGAATTATGACGAAAATTCATATGTCTGCAAACTTTTAAACCACCGCAAGGGTATGAATAAAATCCTTGAGAAAGTGGGAGAAGAATCTATTGAAACTATACTTGCAGTCAGGAACGAAGACCATAAAGAAATAGTCTCGGAGAGCTCAGACCTTATTTTCCATCTACTGGTAATGCTTGCAGCAAACAACGTTACCCTTGATGAAATCGCAGAGGAGCTAAGTGCCAGGCACGAAAATATGAAAAGAGACTGAATAAAGAGATTTAAAACACGATAAAAGGTTAATAGAGGCAAAATATAGAGGCAAAATAAGAACCGAAAGGACTAAAGAAATATTAAAAGAAGCTGAGAGGGTTTGAAGACCCGGGACTTCTGTCCTCCGGTCTGACGTACCCTTAATTAAATTGCAGTTTCAATACACCGCAAGTTCATTCAACACATCGGTTTTTGACAGGGTTCCTTTTGGAACTCCGTTGATTGTTACAATCAGTCTTCCAACGTTATATTTATGGAAGAGTTTTACCACATCATAGAGCTGCATGTCTCCATCAACAGTTATCAGCTCTTTTGTCATTATGTCCTTAACCTTTACATTGGGTTTTCCCTGTGCAATGGCATGTGCGATATCGGTGTAAGTAATTATCCCTACGATTTTTCCTTTGTCTTCCACAGGAGTTCCGTGTACATTATTCCGGATAAAAAGCCTTGTTGCTTCCTGAATACTGGCATTGAAATTCACAAGCAGCGGAGGATACTTCATATAATGTTTGACATGTTTTTTAGGCAGGGAGATCATTTCTGTAATGTTAAAAAGGATTGCGTTATTGGTGTCATCCCTTCCTGTAACTTCTCCACGGACTATAAGACGGTTTACAGGTGTTGGACCCACCTGAAGCTTATCGTCCATTACAAAGTCCTTGATATTTCCTATTACCCTGATTACCCCGTTACAGGCATCGGGATTCCGGACGGTCGTAAAGCTGATTTCTGCAGCTGTTGCCCCATTAACGATTACATTATTCCTGTAGAGCGGAACAACGGATTCGTTTTTCAACTGCTGGATGCGTAAAGAATCATATGCTGCCCCTGTTGGTTTATACCCTCCCTTTGGCCCGGGGACACCCTCGACTAGTCCAAGAGCCTTTAATAATTGCATCTGGTTGCGGACTGTCCCAGGGTTTCTTTGGATAACTTCGGCAATTTCTTCCCCTTTAATTGCCCTATCTTTTTGCCGCTGAAGGTTAATTAATGTAATTATAATGTCTTTTTGAATCGGAGTGAGTTCCATACTACCACCATCAATTTCATATACCTTGTATCAGGATGATGTATAATATCTATACATCAAGAATACCTATACGTTGAAAATCTATATATCGAGAATAGTGCATCACTTAATTTACCATAATTAATGATTATAAATTCCTTATACAAATTATAATTACAAATATAAATAAAGTCCGGTTCTGCTTAGAAATACAGCTTGTTTCATGTCTGTATTTAAATTATTATAATAATTTGTAATAAAACTCTTAATAAATTATTATAATAATTTGTAATTAATACTCTTGATAGAACCATAATTGTAATTTGGTTATTGATCATGTAATAGACAACAATAAATTAAACAGTAATTTTACAGTTATTAAATACCGCTCCAAATCTATCTTAAGAGAAGTACCTCAGAAGACTTCAAACTTATATTAATATTTCGTATGTTGCGGTATTTTAAGACCAGAACTTAATCATGTTTCCGGGCAATAATTCCGGTATTGTAAGTTTTGGGCAGAAAACGCTTGGACTGAAGCTGTTCAGATAATCCGGATAAGAAAAGCAAAGAAAACCCGCTAAGGAACTTTTGCGAAACTTTTGCTTACGGACTTTAGATTGTTCTGTTAAACTTCTTCACTCAGAAAAACCTTTATATAAATTAAAAGAGCCCCCAGAGGGTTAGAATATTATGATCTTTGAGAAAATTCACACAGTTCCTACTTCAGAGGAGTTAACTAATAAAGCTTTTAAACGGGCAGCAAGAGCTATGTCCGGGAAAACTATTGAGGGGAGGGACAGCCGGCTCAGAGCCAACGAGTCCATGGTACTGACGGCTGCAAACATTTTCACTGATAACCTTGCAAATATAGTCAGGCGTTTTCCAAGTTTTGAACAGTTGCCCACATTCTATTATGAACTGACCGACGTCCTTGTAGGTGTCGAGAAACTCAAGATGTCTCTGGCATCCGTGGACTGGGCAAGCCGGAAGATCCATGAAGTTGCAAGAAGCTATGTCGGAAAAATCCGGGATGCCGATCTTCCCGAGCCTGTCCGAAAAGAAGCCTTCGGAAGGATTGCATCCATTGTCAAGTCCATCAATAAGGACCTTCTCTTCCTGAATGAAGCCAGAAACATTCTCAGAAAACTCCCTGATGTCCAGGACGAGCCAACGATTGTAATCGCTGGCTATCCCAATGTAGGGAAGTCAAGTTTTGTTACAAAGATTACCGGTGCAACCCCTGAAATTGCTCCGTATCCCTTCACAACAAAAGGAGTAACCATAGGTCACTTCACACGGGATGGAGTCCGTTATCAGGTTATGGACACCCCGGGTCTCCTTGACCGCCCTATGGCTGAGAGAAACAATATTGAACGGCAGGCAATTACCGCAATCCACTTCCTGGATGCAGTTGTAATGTTCATTATTGACCCAAGCGAGAGCTGCGGATATGAGATTGAAGACCAGAAACGCCTGCTTGCTGAAATTCGGGAAAACTTTAACCTTCCTATGCTTGTGGTTGCCAACAAAGCTGACAGGCCAGAGTTCAGAAAAATAGATGAGGTTGAGCTGAACATATCCACAATTACCGAAGAAGGAATAGAAGAGGTAATGAGCAAGCTTCTGGAGCTGATTGAAGAAAAGCGTCGTCAGTCTTTAGAAGAGGCCTCAACAGAAGAGCCGGATGAGGAATCCACTTTCTGATTCCTTATCTTACCTGTATTTATTTTCAGGATATGTTTTATCCAGAACCCTGTTTCATGCAGGATTTGTTGTTTAGGCCAGAATCCGATTTTAGTTGGAATCCGATTTTAGTTGGAATCCGATTTTAGTTGGAATCCGATTTTAGTTGGAATCCGATTTTAGTTGGAATCTGATTTTAGTTGGAATCTGATTTTAGTTGGAATCTGATTTTAGTTGGAATCTGATTTTAGTTGGAATCTGATTTTAGTTGGAATCTGATTTTTGTTAGAATCAGAATTTCAGATCTTTTTCTGGCTACTCAGAGTATCCTGAGCTGCATCAACAGGGCAAGGGCAATAAGAATCAGCCCTGTTATCAGCCTTATCTCCACTCTTCTTTTTTCTCTGAACTCCGTGACTTTTTTCGGGCTGAGTCCGAAGGCCAGCAAAAGGCCAAGGCACATTACAGGCAGCAGAAGTCCAAGGTTGTATATTCCCATGTATGCTATTCCTCTTGCTATATCGGTTTTTATTGCCAGCATACTCAGGATTGAGAGATAGATTGCTCCGACGCAGGGGGCTTTGACCAGGGAGAACATGCTTCCTGCAAGGAAGGACAGAAGCAGGAGGTTTTTTTCACCCATCCTGCTCATAAAGTCCTTCAGGGATTTCGGAGTCCTGAAGGTCGATTTTGCATGTGTTCTCAGCCAGTAGGCATCATAAATGTGCCAGAGCCCCAGCAAGGTAGTCAGCAGGATTGTAATTACCGTAAAATGACTCCGGACTTCAGGCAGGAAACTGACAGTACTCAAAATGCTTATCCCTGCAAACATATACATGGTGAAAATTCCTGCAGAAAAGCCCAGGGTAATTTTGAGCATCTCTTTTCTTCCTCCCTGCTGGGCAAGGGTGACAGAAGCCAGGAAAGCCATTACTGCAAGCAGGCAGGGATTAAAACCGGCAAGGATGCCTGCAACCAGGATTAAGAAGGGGCTCATTATCTCAAGGTGGTTATTTTTTCCTTCTCTACTTCCTGTTAAAGGAGGTGAGGATTCCGGGGTGAAAAGCAAAGCCGGAGTTTCGAGGGTTTCCAGCAGAAGAACTTCTATGGTGTTTGCGCTTCCGTAAAAATAGCCATTTGATCTGTTTGGAGTTGAGATCGCTGAACCGGAAGCAGGGCTCAGCAACAAAAAAACAGATATGAACACAAGAGTTCCCTTAGTTGCAGCCAGCGGGAACATAGATCGCTTTTTCATACTTCTCTTCCGAAACTATTCTTGTGGAAACATCCAGAAATTCCCCTTATTGGTGACACATACTTTTTTATACAGACCGCTTTCAGCGAATACCTCCGATGCGCAGGAATATTTTTGGAAATATCACTGGTTAAAAAAAGCTCATTGCAAAATAATATCGATTAGCTGACAGTGGAAAAATTGCAAAAAGCTCTTTTCTTTATATCAAGGTATCTGGATGCCTCAATATAAATACTCCCAAAGTAAACGGTGTTTTCCCATAAACAGGGAACTGAATAAAAATAGAGGTGCAAAGAAAAGGAAAAGTTGAACAAAAGGAAGAGAAAAGAGAAAAGAGAAAAGAGAAAAGAGACATGAAAAGGAGTTTGAATAAAGGAATTGGAAAAAAGGAAGAGAAAAGATCTTTCTCTTTAAAAAAGTCTCAGAGCACTTTTTCCATAATACTCAGGGATTTTTCAATATCTTTCATTGAAGCTGCATAGGAAATCCTTATGTAACCATCACCTGCGCTTCCGAAGGCTGTTCCCGGGACAACGACAACACCATTTGAGATCAGTTTTGAGGCGACCTCTGCGGAGTTTGAGACTTTAGGGAAGGCATAGAAAGCTCCTTTCGGAAGAGCACATTCCATTCCCAGATCGTTGAGCCCTTTTACAAGCACGTCCCTGCGTTTCCGGAACTCTTCACGCATGACATTGACAGAGTCTTTTGGTCCGGTCACTGCGGCATATGCAGCCTTCTGAGCGACTGAGTTTGCACACGCCTGTATATACTGGTGCACTTTGAGCATCTGGGCTATGTACTCTTTTCTGCCTGCCAGGTACCCGAGCCTCCAGCCTGTCATAGCATAGCTTTTTGAGGTCGCATTTACAGTGACCACATTATCCGAATAACTGGCAGGGCTTACGTGTTCGCCTTCATAGATGAAGTACTCGTAGACCTCGTCAGAAATGATGGTTATGTTGTGGTCGTCTGCAATCTCGGCAAGAGCTTTGATATCTGCCCTGCTTGAGACAGCGCCTGTTGGGTTGGAAGGGGAATTAAGGATAATGGCTTTTGTCTTAGGGGTAATTCTCTCAAGAACTGATTCCGGCTTCATAGTAAGGTCTTCTGCAAGGGGGACGCTTACCACCTTTCCGTTCATGATCTCCGTCAGGGCATTATAGGACACAAATCCGGGATTTGAGATCAGGACCTCATCTCCCGTATTGAGGAGGGCTGCAAGGGCAATGGTAAGGGCTTCAGATGCTCCTGAGGTTACAATTATTTCCTGAGGTGAGACAGAAAACCCATTTTCCTCCTGGAATTTGTGGCTCAGGGCTTCTCTCAGTTCAGGGATTCCGGAACCTACGGTGTAGCCTGTAAAACCTTCATTTATGGCTTTGATTGCTGCGGCTTTTATGTGTTCGGGAGTATCGAAGTCAGGCTGCCCTAATCCGAGGTTGATGGCATCTGAGCCTGCAGCTTCGAAAATCTTTCTGATTCCGGATGTATCTATCCTGGATACGTTTTCTGAAAACTTAATTTCCTTCAAGTTGCGCCCTCCTTATATCCCTGCAAATTATATCCTTTAAAATCCTGCTTTTTCTTAAGTTACCCACTATTCCGGTTCCCGGTTATTTTAACGGTTATTTTAAAGCCATTATTCAATGCTCAATCCATTATTCGATATTTGTGTGCCTGGATTTGAGTTCTGCTTCCGAAGCACCTGTAAGCGTTATCAACTGGGCAATCAATGAGTCCAGGAAAACAAGTGAGATGATTTCAAAAGCAGTTCCCAGCGGAGGTGAATTCTTGTAATCTCCTCTCATGCTTTTTTCAAGGGAGCCGCCTACATCATGATCATTTTTGGTCTTGCTCGGAAGGATCATGGCAATATCAGAGATTTTGCCGAGTGTGGACTCCTTTTTGGAGGTGACAGTTATGAGGGTTGAGCCAATATCCTTTACTATTTTTCCCAGGTCTGCTATGGAACGGGTTTCTCCAGATCCCGAAATGGCAATCACAACATCCTGTGGACGGACAGCGGGGGTTGTGGTCTCTCCTACAACGTACACAGTGAACCCGAGATGCATTAGCCTCATTGCAAAAGCTTTGGCAACAAGCCCGGACCGCCCTGCTCCCATTAAAAAGACCCTTTCCCCTCCCAGGATCTTCTGAAGCATGCATATTATAGCTTCGCGGTCAAGCAGCTTAATCACCTCGTTGATGTTTTCCACGATAAATTCCATTGATGAGATTACATCTTCGCAGTCTTTTACCTGATCTTTTTTCATATAAGTTCTCCAAAAAGTATTGAGTTGAGTTCTCAATAAAGTAATAATTATAATAATTGCTTAACTTTTTATTTACTTATTTCTACCGGATAACTGAATAATAATCTCAAAACTGGCGGAGTTCCTGAGACTACGACTGTAAACACTAGAAATATTGAGATTATAATTCCTGAAATCCCTTCCAGATAACCTTTTTTCATTTTCTTAAACTTATTGGTAAGGATTTCAGGATAAATTTCTGGAAGCTTCTTTTCATCCCGTTCTGCGCCGGAACTTTAACGGTTTGTTTGCGGCTCAGTCTTATAATTAATAGCTTTTAATTCCCAGTTGTCAATATTATTTTTGAATTCCTTGTAGAGCCGCTGGATATCGCAGTCACTCCCGTTCCAGTAGAAGTCCTTACGTACCTCTCCTTTATGGAGTTCTTCAAGTACGAACCTGGATAGATGGAAGAGAGCTTTTTTGTTGGAAAACGGAATGCTGTAGTTTACACGATAGCCGCCGGCTGTTTTACCATAGGACACCAGTATGTACCCTTTGCTTTCATACTCCGTGATCTCATCAAAGTCACAGATGATCTCAAACTCGTGAACAGTAGAAGGGTCTACCTTTGAGATTCCTATCAGTACCTGCGCTATGATGTAATCAGGAACCTTTCGTCCGAACCATACTGCAATTTTCCCGTAGGTACAGACTACGTTAACGTCGTTCCTGCCCATCTCAAAGGAGCCTAGGGGCTGGGGAGAGGATATTTTTGCTTCCAGGTCTTGGGTCTTCTGGGCACACATTGTTTCCACTTCGTTTACTTACTTGCAGAGACAAGTGCACTGATCAGATTCCTATCCTTTTTTAGAGTTTTGAGCTGGTTTGCGGGCCCTATGACCGTAAGTCTCTTGTTGCTCTGTTTTTTGAAAAACTTTCCCAGCAGGGAAACGTCCGTGTTTGCAGGGTAGCTTTGCATCTCTATTCCAGAAAACACATCCGGCTGAATTGCTGACATTGTCATCTCAATTAGTTTTGCTTCCTCCATAGGGTTGAGACCCTTTTCAAGCACAAGGATTTTACCTTTCCGCACCTCATCGATTATGTATCGAACTTTTTCCATCGAAGCCATTTGAGAAATTCTGGCTTCGGATATCAGATCAAGTTGGATTCCCTGCATTTTGATCACCCGAACTGTTTGGCCAGAGCTTCGTAGAATGAATCCATTCCCACTCCGTCAAGCGCCGAAACAGGTACCATAGGGTGTTGAGGAAAGGCTTCCTTTATGACTCCTGGATCAGCGTCAGGAAGGTCTACTTTGTTTGCTACAATAAGAAGCGGCAGGTTTCTGGCTTCCATGTTCCCTATAACGGTTACGTTTACCTGCGTATAAGGATTTTCAGTGGAATCCATTACCAGTATGACTCCGTCAAGGTCATCCAGCCATTTGACAGCTTCAATTACGCCTTCTGTCGCTTCTTTTGACCTCTTCTTTGATTCTGAGTCACTCATTCCCTGTTCCATGAAATCATGGAAGTCGATCTTTGTCGCAAGCCCGGGAGTGTCCACAATATCAAGGCTGATAGTATGCCCGTTAGTTTCGATAGTGACTGCGTTTCTTCTTTTTGCATGCCTGGTTTCGTGGGCAATATGTGAAACCGAGCCCATGGTTTCCTCGCCTCCGACCCAGTCCCTGAGAATGCGGTTACTAAGGGTGGTCTTGCCGGCATTGGGGGGGCCGTAGATGCCTATGCATGCTCCTTTTTTCTTGAACAGTTTGTTAAACACTTTTGAAAAGCTTACCTTAAATCGTTTTATCATATTCATGGCTTCCCTCCATTGGGAAAAGCATAACACCAAAGGATTTCTCGGATTGCTTTCCTTTATGGGTTTACTGGTGTTTTCGTGACCTTTTCATTTAAGTGATCCATGCATATAAATAATTTCCATTTGTTAAGCTGCGGAAATCAGAGAACTTGGAGATACTGACATCTCCCTTCCGATATACCTGGAATAAATAGCAAACATTGCATTCTTTCTATGTGAAATATAGAAAGTGCCTCCGTGAAATAACACCAGAATATAAATAAATTACTTCTTATCGCCTGATTTCCGGATATCTTTAATAAAAAACTTTTTTATAATGAACTTTTTCAGCCCATCTGTAACTCTTTTCATTTCCTATTAAATTTTTATGTTTGTACTGATGTTCTGTACTTTCCTTTATATTTTTTCCTATTTTTATTCATCATCTCTTAAAAATATAAATGATTTTTATTTGTTCCCTCATTTGTCCCTTATCGCGGAATTTATGGCGATCTCAGCTATGTTAGAACCAAGGTCTCCTATTCTTGAGAGACTGTCTACGATCATCCCCAGGGAGATCATGATTTCATGGGATTCAAGTTTGAGAATATACGCATGCAGTTCCGTTACACGCGAGCTCATACCGTCTATACTGTCTATTACCTGGTTCGCAAGAGAGGTGTCAGCATTATAGAGAGCATCTACTGCCTGCTTAACGAGTCCCATGTAGGTGTTGCTGAGGTCCTCTATGACTTCCATCACGTCTTCCCTGAATGGCTCCTTCATTTTTGAGGCAACGTTTGCAATCCTCTGTGAATGGTCTGCTATTCTTTCGATAGGGCTTGCCGCCATTCTGAAATCATGATATTCCTCGATACTTGTTTCCGAGGAATCGGGCATTCTTCCTCCGCAAAGCACGGAACGAAACTGTTTGGAAATCAGAAGACACAACCTGTCGACCTCGTCATCCCTCTGGCTTACATCAAGAGCAAGGTCATGGTCAACAGTTTTGAGGGCTCGTATGGCATCTTTTTGCATGGAGCCTGTAATCAGGAACATCCTGTGTATACCTTTTTTGATATGGAGTTCATTGGGGTTAAGAAGGTCCTGAATGACCACGCAGTTTGAGCTTTCCTCAATGATTTCAGGGCCTATGAGCTTGTAACACACCTTCCGGATGACCTGTTTCTGCTCGGCAAGTATTCTTTTTGAGGTAAACTCCATCCTGTCATAACCATAGAGGTATGCAGCAATGATATCCCTTTCCAGAGCTTTTGCCTCATAGCCTGTAACATCGATACTTTTCGTTTTTATCGTGTGCCCTTCCAGAATAGGGTCAATCAACAGTTTTCCGTCTGGCTGAGCCTGAATGGATACTCTCATCCCTGTTTCGATTCCTACTTTTTCGGCCCACTGTTTAGGGAGAGAAATAATATAAGTGGATCCGCCTGTCTGCTGTACTTTTCTGGTCTCTATGTGGATTCCCCATTTTCGGTTGCTCAGGCCAGGCCTGGAAGTTAGATGATGCTCACTCCATATTTATAGTATTTATTAGTGTTTAGATAAATATGCAATATATATAATTTGGCTTCACTATGTATATTTAGGGGCTTCTTCCTTTTTGGCAGATAAAATCCTGAACCCTGTATTTAAGTTTACCTCACTTTCTGCTCTGAAGAGAGGTAAAAAATATTAAAGATCAGAGCATTCTGGACATGATGACACTTGAAGGGCGTGCCTGCGCTTTCGGGGCTGGAACCATAATAAACGCCATAGCTACATGGAAAGGTGCAGCGTTCGGGATAGACTTAAAAACCTTTGCAAAGGTGGAACTCTCAGAGGGTAAATCTGGCATTTTTGGCTCAATTGAAGAGATGCCTGAAGGAGACACTCGCCTTATAGAACGCTGTGTAGAACTCGTCCTTGAGCGATTCGGGCTTGACCTCGAAGGTACGATAAGTACAGGAAGTGAAATTCCTCTTGCAGGAGGGCTCAAGAGCAGCAGTGCCGCAGCAAACGCTTCAGTCCTTGCAACTCTCCGTGCAGTTGGTGAGATCCTGCCTCCTCTTGAGATCATAAAATTGGGGGTAAGGGCTGCAAAAGAAGTGGGAGTTACGGTAACAGGAGCTTTTGATGATGCCTGTGCCTCCTTTTTAGGTGGGATTGTTGTCACTGATAACCGAAATATGGAACTTATCAGGCGCGAAGAAGCCGATTCAAAAGTCCTGATATTTACCCCGATAAAAAAGGCTTTCAGTGCGGACACAAATGTGAAACGTTCCCGGCTGATTGCACCTTATGTAGAAATGGCATACGGGCTTGCCCTTGAAGGGGAATACGAGCGCGCAATGACACTTAATGGTTTTCTTTACTGCGGAGCCCTTGGTTTTGATACGGAATACATGCTCAGGGCTCTGGAGTGCGGAGTAAAAGGAGTTAGCCTTTCCGGAACCGGCCCTTCCTACGTAGCACTGGTGAAGGCCGAGCAGGTAAAAGAACTTAAATCTGCCTGGGAAAGCTGCGGTATGGAAGGAAAGGTCCTAGAGACCAGTATAAATAACAGAGATGCGATATCCTTTAACAGGGAGAGGTCCTCTTGAGTGAACTTGAAGCTGTCCGCAAAGAAATCGAGGAGATTGACAGGGAAATCCTTTCCCTCATTGATAGACGAGTTAACCTTGCTGAGAAAGTGCTTGAATCAAAAAGAATAAATGGAACCTCCATAAATGACCGTAAGCAAAACGAGGTTGTAATAAACAGGGCATTAAATATTGCAACCGAGCTCAACCTTGATTTAGGATCGGTAAAGGAAATTTACGAAATTCTTATCAGGATGAGTATTGAACGCCAGAACGAATTAAGTGGAAAGGGAAGCCTGCCCTGACTTGCCTCAAAGGAGTAAAAAATGGTCGACATCTCACTGATTATGGGCTCTGAGTCCGACAGATCAATCGCCAACCGCGCGGTTTCTGTTCTTGAAAAGAGCAAATACACTTACGAAGTAATGGTTATCTCTGCCCACAGAAACCCTGATGAGCTTGAGAGTTATGTTTCAGGTACAGACGCAAAAGTCTTTATCACAATAGCAGGCCTATCGGCAGCCCTTCCCGGAGTTGTGGCTTCCAGGACAAAAAAACCTGTAATAGGTGTACCTGTAAGCGCAAAACTTGGCGGGCTTGATGCTCTTCTCTCCATAGCCCAGATGCCTCCTGGAGTACCTGTGGGAAGTGTAGGGATTGACAACGGAGCAAACGGTGCACACCTTGCTCTGAGAATTCTGGATTTAATCGAAACCCCTTAATTATTTTAAGAATACTGGTTTTAATTTGTTCACTGCGGGAGTTAAATTCCCTAAACCAGTTTTCATATTTTTTCATATATTCCCATATGTAATCATGTTTGGGTCTTCCACCTTTACGGAGGTGATCTTTTTGAGTAAAAACAAACATGAAATTCTTCAAATAACAGGCACAAATAAATGAAAGTACTTTTCAAATCACAGTCCTTTCATTCCAAAGAGAAGACAGGATATGAAGAGATAAATCAGAATGGAAAAAGTGTATAGAATTATCAGTAAATTGTATTGGGGGATAGGGCATCTGAGTATTGGAAGTGTGGGGATATGGGGGATAAAAGAGCTGGTTGAGGTTTACAGCGAGAAAAGATTTTTTTTCTCAGATGCCTTACTTAATAAATATCTCGCATAATATATAAAAATGAGCATATACTGCGAGGTTTCAGGATATTCTTGCAGTACCTATATTTTTTCGGGCTTCTGCCAGTTATGAAAAATCAGTTCTTATCGACCAGTCTTGCATCCAGGATCTTTAAGGAGCCTGCATCACCTTCCCATTCAACTTCACTTTTTACAATTTCTATGCGCTTTTTGAAGAAAGGAGCATCAAGGACTACGGTTTCGTATTCTCCGCCTTCCCCTGCCATATGGACCATGTACCTGCGGTTCAGGGCTTTGAGGTTTTCTATTGAGTTCACATTAATAGGGCGGCCAAGCCAGGACTGGTCCATTCCATTGGCTGCAACTCTGACGATCCTGATATCGAGAACTTTTGCCATCTCATACAGGAGTTCTTCAGGGTCCCTGTGCCAGAGAGGGGCATATACTTTAAGCCCGAGGGAATCGCAGATCTTCTGTACCCTGCTTGCCTGGTACTGCGACTCAATAGCGCCTACAGACACACCGTCCACGTTCACCTTCTTCAGAGCAAGAGTAAGGTCATCAAGCTCAAGTTCCTTAATCCCGCTGGACTGCTGCTGGATCAACGGGATTTCACTGGCGGCAGAGATCAGTTCTACCATATGGAGGTTGATTGAGTGGTACATGTAGGAGTCATCCCTTGCGGGAATAATACTGATGAGGTGGGTTACCTCGTGTCCCTCTTCAAGGGCTTTGTGGATGGCAAAGACCGAGTCCTTGCCGCCAGAAATCAGTGCTGCTATTTTCATCTGCATCCTCTTCTGTAATTCCGTTTTTTCGTACTTCCAGGTTATAATTCGCGGATTATAGTTCGGGAGTTTTTATATAACATTTTATATGTATTTCCCATTTCAGCCCGCGTTCCACGGATTTCTTGCGACCTCAGCTCTCTGCTTCCAGTTTTCCGAAGCTGGCTTCGTAGCGAGATCTCATCTCTTCCCAGGTTGGAAGGCCGGTCTGGCAGCCCCGAGTCTGCACGGCAAAGGAAGCCACAGTTGACCCTATTTTTCCGCATGTGGGAAGGGAATACCCCCTGGTGTACGCCAGCAGGAAACCAGCCCTGTAAGCGTCTCCTGCTCCGGTAGGGTCTACAGCCTTTACGGAAACTACAGGAATTGCCCATTCATCGTTGCCTGTGTAAATTTTGCTGCCTTCTGAATCGTATGTAACAACAATAACATCAATCATAGCCCTGAGCTCGGAAAATGTTTTTCCGGTCATCTCTGAAACTCGCCTGATTTCGTGCTTGTTTGCAAAGAGAATATCAGTGTGGGCAAGGATTGTCTCGAGTTTTTCTTTTGAGTAAGTCACCAGGTCCTGTCCCGGGTCAAAGGAGACAAAGCCGGCAATCTGCGCTATTTTTGCATTGTAGACGCAGTCTGCTGTTGCCAGGTGGACAAAATCTGCAGGTTCAGGCTCAAGCTCTTTGAATTTTGAGGACGCTCCCCAGTAAAAATAGGTGGTCTGGTTGTCTTCCCGATCCGTGAAAATGAAAGCCTTGGAAAGCTTCAGGTCTTCAATACTGTAAAGGCGGGAGAGGTCAACACATGCTTCCTTAAGAAGCTTCTCATATCCCGAGCTTGAGAAATCCATACCTACAGGAGATATCAGCTGGCTTTTTCCTCCCAGCTTTGCAATGGCAACTGCAATATTTGCAGCTCCACCACCAGGATATTCTTCATAGTCAATTACAGGGGAAGACTCGTTTAGTCCTGCTATTTTTTCAACATCTACAATGTAATCAAGGGCGATATGCCCCACTACGGAAATTACTCTGTCCATGCAGTATCCTCTTTTTTATGGGTATGGGAGGGGCCCGGGAGTTTGTGGAATTAAAATATATTCTTGAAAGTTAAGTAAAGTAAAAACTCAGGAAAAGATAAAATTACTGATTTATTAATTTATGCCGTGACAGGTGCTTCTTTTTTTAGCCCGAGATATTTAAACCCTGGCTATAGAAAAGCTGTCTTATAAGAAGCCGTACCGGTACGAAAAAACCGTAAAGGTACGCCTTCCTCTGCCCCGGCATTTTCAACAGGTTAAGGGAAGGAAATCTGTTTATTTATTTGCCTTACCTTTCTGCTGCGGTTCGCTTTTATCGTTTGACCGTTCGAATTCCGTTACTTCGACAACTGTTAAAGGAATGTCGCGGAGGGACTTTCCGATGACGGATTTTGCGATCCTTTCCGCATGTTCCGCAGATTCGGCATCAAAAACCTTCATTTCAAAAACCAGTCCTACAAGAGCGGTATTTGCCGCTATGAAAACACTGCTAAAAGGCTCATCGCATGCCGGGCATGACGTAGTTCCCACATCAACCTCTACAAAATCCAGTTTGGGGTTCAGGCGTTTTCCAGCTTCAGAAATCGCAACCCCTATTGCATCATCAGCCGTTTTTACATCTCTAACCAACCAAGCTGCTTCAAGTACCACATGAAAGTTCTTCATAATTATCCACCGTAGTTATTTAGTATAAGTTTTTAAGAATATTCCCGGAGTGGGGAAAAGTATTACAAAATCTAAAGAATAGAGTAAAGGATATTAATTGTTTTGGCTTCGAATAAGCGTTTGTATTTATAAACTTTACTTATGATATGGTTTTTCAGTTTAAGCTTTTAAATTCTCAACTTTCAGCTATAAGTTTCAACTTATTATATTTTATTATTCTTTAATTTTTCAGCTTTTATTTTTCAGCTTTCAGTTATTAGCGTTTGTTTTTTAGTTATTAACTTTTTAACCTTCAGTTTTTCTTTTTCAGGATTCCTTACCTTCTATTCCTGTATATATGTAAGGGTTACTATATTCCTATACTGTATTCCTATTTTTTATTCCAGTCCTGTTCTTTCAGGTCTCTTAAATTGTAAAAAGAGTCTCGTCGTCCACAGCAAAGACCCCGAGTTTTGCTCCGGCATCAAGCCAGGCGTGCCCATAGCTGAAGGAAGCCAGGGCGTTTACAGGGTCCCCGTTCTCAAGAAAGTAGATTCCATCTTTATAGTAGGCTTCTGCCATTGTGTAGTAATCCACTGCTACTGCATGCATATGGGAGTCAGGGATTGGAGCATACTTTGCTTTCTGCAGTGCTCTTTTTAACATATCCTCATATCTGTTGACCTTTTCATTCAAATCGGCAGGCATCTTGACCACCAGGAAGTCCTTTTTGCATTTTTTATTCGATCAGTTTTTTATTTGATCTTATTCCGTCTCTTCCATAATTTCCTCAGGACCGTCTGCAAGTTTCACAAGGGCTTCAGCTTCAAGGAAATGCAGTTTTCCGGGGACTACCAGGATATGAAGAGGCTTTCCAAAATCAAAATCCTTCAGGTTTTCTGCGTAGTCAGCTTTTACCACGGGCTTCTCCGAGCCTGCCCTTGCGATTCCCACGGCAACAGCCCTGTCCATTACACTTTCCCCTCTTTTTGCCTCAACCTCAAGCAGGAGTTCAAGAGCAAGGTTAACGGTCATATATCCTTTATCTTTATCGATGTCCAGAAAGACAAGGGTATGGAGGCCAAGTTCGGAGTTTTGTTTTATGGTATCATAAGGAGTTTCCGAAATTACCCTGGCTCCTCGCCGGCTTTCGTAGGGGTATGGGATACTTGCGGATTTTCCGAAGCGGTAGTTCTGAAGCCCGGTAAGCCCTGAGACGGCTGAGGCGATTGATGCTCCATGAACCAGGCGGGTTTCTATCCCTAGCTTTTCGGCTCTGAGGCGCAGGTCAACGTGAGTTGTGGAGACCATTGTATCCCCGCCTGTGAGGAAGGCGACATTTTTGTCTTTTGCTTCATCCAGCCAATCAGGTTGTTGTTCCACGTCTTCCCTTGAGAGTAAATGGACTTTCTTTCCGTAGAGCTGTTCCATTTTTTCAGGGTTTGTTCCCATGAGGCAGGAAGTATAGAACTCAGCGTATACAAGGTCAGCTTCCCGGACTGCCTCAAGTCCTTTTAAGGAAATATCGTATTCGTCAAAAAGGCCAAGCCCTATAAATGTGAGCATACCCCGCTTTAGGAGCTTATTGGTTTAAAGCTTTTGGCGCCGCAGGCTTATCCAGGGAATCTGTGAATCTATTTTTGGATTTTCAGATACGCTCAACGTATTTATATTTATAAATTAATAACAGAAATAAGGGTTACAATAGCAGTTTTTGGAGATGTATTTTTATGGTAAAGGTTACGCTTATTCATGCCAGCTGGTGTACGGCATGTCCGGCAACACGCAGGTTCTGGAAAGACCTTCAATCGGAATACGATTTCGAGTACGAGGAAATTGATGTAGAGACTCCGGAGGGTCAGGCTCTTATTGATAAGTACGGCATAGCCGGTGTCCCTACAACTCTTATTGATGGGGAACCTGTTTTTACGGGTCTTCCTAAAAAAGTAGATGCTATAGCCCGCATTACGTGAAGGCGCGTTAAAACTTTATTGCGCGTTAAAACTTTATTTTTTGAACTCATTTTCTGTTTATGGGGGGAAAGTATGTACGACCTGATAATTATAGGAGGGGGGCCTGCAGGGCTTGCAGCGGGAATTTACGCTGTGCGTTTCGGGCTTGAGACTCTTATTCTGGAAAAGAGCGAGATCAGCGGCCAGATCTCTATGGCAGATATTGTAGAAAACTATCCTGGCTTTCCGTCAATTTCCGGACTTGAACTGATGGAAAAATATCGAACACATGCTCAGGAAGCCGGGGTTAAGACCAGGATTACTGAAGTTATCTCGGCCCGGACCGAAGGGGCAAAAAAAATAGTCTCAACGGATAGCGGGGACCTGGAAGCAAAAGCTTTAATCATTGCCACAGGCGCAAATCCAAAGCATCTGAACGTGCCCGGCGAGAAGGAACTTATCAGCAAAGGAGTCTCCTACTGCGCAATCTGCGATGGGCCTTTTTTCAAAAACAAAACTGTAGTTGTTGTGGGAGGCGGCAACTCTGCAGTTGCAGATGCTCTTCTTCTTTCAAAGGTTGCCCAGAAGGTATATCTTGTCCACAGGCGGGACCGTTTGAGGGCTGCAAAAGTCCTTCAGGACCGGGCGTCTGCAACTCCAAACATTGAGCTCATCCTCAATTCTCTTGTCCTGGAAATAGTCGGGAGCGGGGAAGGAATAAAAAAGGTCGAAAAAGTTATCCTGCAAGATCTCAATAGCAAAGAATCAAGAGAGCTTGCTACAAATGGTGTTTTTATCTATGTGGGCATCCACCCGAATACCGAATTCGTTAGTGTGGAAAAAAATAATGAAGGCTTCATCAAGACCGGCCGCTGGATGGAAACCTCAGAGAAGGGAATTTATGCTGCAGGAGACTGCTGCGACACTCCTATCTGGCAGCTCGTAGCAGCGGTGAGGGATGGAGCAATCGCAGCCACGGCCGCAAACGAATATATCGAAAGCCTTAAATAATATATGTCCTGGAATGACTCAAACCGGAACTCGGCCTGGAAACATGGTTCTTATAAGTATGGTTCTTGCCAGGATCGTAAAGTCAACACTATTCATGCAAAATTAAAAAAGGAACAGTAAGATTACCCTGTCCCTAACTTACGCATTCGGGAATTCGCTTTATGGCTTATTCCAGCATCTGGTTAATTTTATTGTAAAAATCTATGATCAATCTTGTCGCGTCGCTTTCCATATTCAACTGAAAAGTTCGGATCTGCTTTCCAAGAGGTTTTTCTATGACAATACCCGACTCTATTAGCGGGGTAATGACTCTTGAGACACTGGAGTGAGACAGACCGGTCTCTTCTGCTATTCCTGATAGGTAGGTCGATTCGTTCTGGTGCCCGATCAGATTTTTAAGGACGGTCATCTGTGCGGTTTTTCCAAAGATTTTTTCAAGTGGATCCATTGTTATCATCTCAGAGGTGGCTGTTCTCCGTAAGTGATTCTGATTTCCAATATTAACTTGCTATTTATGGTTATAAACTTATCTCCGTATTGGGTAGTCAGACGATTCATATGAAATCTCCGAAATATTTGGATAACTCTGCTCCCTCTCGTTTCACTGTGTACATTTTTAGTGACTCTCTTCGTTTTAATATTTGAGAAATGTTTAATACCTAAGAAAATCTATACTGTATGAGGTGGAGGGAAATGCATAACATTAATCTTGACCGTGAAATTTTAAAGCTTATAGAAGAACAACCTGAAATAAGCGAAAGAGATATTGCCCGAACTCTTTCTGTTTCGGAAGAGTTAGTAAAAGTTCGGATTGCAAACCTTCATGATATCAGGGAAAAAATCCTGATTATGGGTAATAGGCATAATGTCCACCAGACCCTTAAGAAGGTTCTCGAAGCTGAAAACTATAACGTTGTCAATGCATCGGACAGCTTTCCAGCCCTTGAAACAGTGAATGCGGAAAGACCAGACCTGGTACTGCTTGATACGGCTTTTCTGAATACAGATGGCTTTGAAATCTGCAGACAGCTTAAAGCCAGCCCAAGGTGCTGCTGGGTTCCTGTTATGATGCTGAGTGAAAGGGATAAAGCGGAAGACAGTGTTAAAGCCTTTAAATCAGGAGCTGACGATTACGTTGCTGAGCCTTTTAATCCTCTGGAATTGAAAGCAAGAGTCGGAATGATCCTGAGACGTAACCGGATTTGAATCCGGGAGGAAATTTCCTTTCTTATAAGCAGTAATACTGTCATAAGGAAGTCAGATTTATTGAAAGGTGAAATTTACTTTTCTTTCTCCTTTTCAGGTTCTGCATACTCTTACAGATTGTTCCGGGGTTTGAAATTCGGCAGATTTCTTTGAGGCATCTTAAGATCTTTATTTACACACTCCTTAAGATGCCCTCTTTACTTGTATCCTGTTAATATGCTTATCAACTATGTTTATTACTTTTACTAAATAATTGTGTGAAATACATATCTATACATTTAGTTTGTAAGTTCCTCAGATATACTTATGTTAGTTTTTAATTATTTTAATAAAGATTCCTTTTTACAAATCCTATTAGATCACTTCTTAAAATGGGTCTCTTCGTTAAAATTACAGATTCTTTTAAAATTACATTTTCCCGTAGAATCAAATTTATCATTAAAATTAGATTTTCCGTCAAAATTACATAGCTTCGTTGAAGTTCCTTGAGAACTCTGCCGCAACTTCGATATTAGGGTAACAAGTAATGATTTCCATACAGGTCGCGCGTAGAAATCGGCTTCTTTTTATCCAGAAGATATTTTCCCCGGTCTTTACCTATTTACTTTTCAGGGACAACCTGAAGAATTTTTTGGCGAAAGCGGAACTGAACTGATATCTATAAGAAACAAGGTGTATATTGAGCCCTTCAAAATCATATTTTAGTCTACTAATATCAAATTTATTAAGTTATTTACTAATATATCATAGATTTGCTAAATATCGACTTTATTACTGAGTATGTTTTGAAAACTCTATTTTTAAAATAATTATGTTTATGAATATTTCAAAATGTTTAAAAAAGAATAAAACGTAAATTATCATGCGTAACTGTTTTTCCATCCTTATTTCTGATAAGGAACTAAAGTACAAAACCGATTTAATGCTCTGAAAGTATATTGTTGTTCAAGGTAGATGTGGTAAAGCTGTGGAAAAACGTAACCCAAAAAAGGTGTGGCAAATAGGTGTGGTAAAGTTATGACTTTGAATGAATGGTATAATAAAGGCGTTGCACTCCATGAACTAAAAAGGTTTACAGAAGCTCTGGATGCATACGATAAGGCTCTGGAAATAAGCCCTGATAATGCAAAAATCCTGTTTAGCAAAGGGATTGTTCTCAAAAGCCTCATGAGGTACGAGGATGCTCTTGATGCTTTTGACAGGTCCCTGGAGATCAACCCTGCTGATGCTAAAACCTGGTGCTTCAAAGCTGAACTTCTCCTGAGTCTCATGCAATACGAGGAAGCCCTGGATGCATTCTACCGGGCGGTATCCCTGGCTCCTGAAGACCCGGAAGTCTGGTACAGGCGGGGAATGGCTCTCAGGGAGATGAGAGCATACGAAGATGCAATGGACGACCTTGAGAAAGCTATCCGGCTCTATTCAAAGAACTACGACATGGGCTCCATGAGCGCAAGCGAATGGTGCAAGAAAGGAATGGGGCTCTGTAAAATAAAAAGTTATCAGGAGGCTCTTGATGCTTTTAACAGGGCACTTGAGTTAAACCCAACTAACGGAAAAGCCCTTTACAACAAAGGGGTCGCTCTGCGCTGGCTCGAGAAGAATGATGAAGCAAAATTATACATTGAGAAAGCTGTGGAGATTTTTGACAACAAGATCAAAGCAAATCCCGAGAATGCAAGGTTCTGGTACAACAAAGGAATTGCCCTGAGAGACCTTGAGAAATACAAAGAAGCGCTTGAAGCTTTTGAAAAGGCTATAGACATCAACCCGAGCTTTACAAAAGCCTGGATTGGCAAAGGAATAGTATACGACAGAGTTAAGAAACACCAGAAAGCAATGGAAGCCTATGAAAGGGCAGTTGATATAAATCCTATATACTCAGACCTTATTTAAGCAACCTTAATATAGAGCATCTTTCCAGAGAAAATGCAGATACAGAGCCAGAAAAAGCCGTTAGCCAGAAAAAGCTGTTAACCAGAAAAAGCCGTTAGCCAGAAAAAGCCGTTAGCCAGAAAAACTTGTTCAGGAACTGACAGGCACATTGGCTAAAATTATCTTTTTCCCTTATCTTTAAACTGTCTTTTTTATCATAGTTTATCCAGCCGGACTTTTATTTACGGATCAATTTGATTTTTGTTTTGCGGAGCTGTCTGAACATGAGGGCTGTTCAGGGTGCCGATATATCCCATAAGATCCTGAAATGTGTTGAGCTGGAAGTCAAAGCATTGTTCTGTTTCCTCTGTGGGTCTCCAGTCCCCATAGGAAGCATATGCTGTTTTTAAGCCTAGCCTGCGTGCAGGAGCCATATCTCTTTTGATGCTATCTCCCACCACCAGGCTTTCTTCCGGCTTTAGCCCGAGGGCATCAAGAGCAAAGAGAAAATGGGCAGGGTCCGGCTTTTTCGTACCTGTCATATCTGCAGACACAAGGAACTCAAAGGAATCAAGAAGCCCGACTCTTGTAAGCCTTGCATGGGCATGGTACCTGTCAGCGTCTGTTATTATTGCAAGTCTGAGCCCAAGTTTCTTCAGTTCCTCAAGGGTATCCCTGACCCCCGGATAGAGTTCGAGGTTTTGCAGTTTTTCCCTGTCATAGATCTCACAGCACTGTCTGTATGCCTGCGCTGTGAAAAGCTTTCTCTCCTGCATGTAGTCCTTTATGTTTTCATAGTCTTCAAACCCGTAAGTTCCCCTGAGAAAGTACCTGAAAAGTTCTGCGGGATCCTTCTTAAGGTTCTTATCCCCCTCTCCAAGATAGGAAAGGATCTCCCTGCATGCTATGAGTTTTACGGCTACGAAATCAAAAAGAGTATTGTCCATATCAAAGAGAACAGCTTTCAGAGTTTTCGGGCGATTTTGCTGTACATTCTTCCGGACACTTTCCATGGTTTCCCTGATCTGGTTCATTTTTTCGGATCTATTTTATGTTTTTTGAATTTTTCGGACCTTCTTCTTTTTCTATTCCCCTTTTCCGGACTTTTCAGACTACTTTTTGGGGGAGGCTATAAAAGCCATAAATGACAGATGTATAGGTCATAACGAACAATAAACTTAAGTAGATAACGAACGCGAGTACTTGAAAAATTGTGGGTCTTAATTGTAAAAGACAGTAAAGGAAATTTGGACATGAACTCTGGAGAACACAAGGACGAACCCTTCACAAAAGAAGGAAATGGAGATAAAACTGAAACCGGAGAGGGGTCAGTTTCCGATGATATGTATGTACTGGATGACTCGGAGAGTGTGGCAAGGGAGGAAGTCAGCAACGAAATTCTTGCAGCCGAACTTAATGAATGCGGCCTTGATCTTCTCAGGCTTGGCAAGTTAAATGAGGCAATTGTTGCCTTTGATAAGGCGATTGACAGAGACCCGAAGAATATCTATCTTTTGAATAATAAGGCCGCAGCTCTTGAAAACCTTGGGCAGTTTGAGGAAGCTCTCAAACTCTATCAAAAAGCTGTTGAGATTGAATCTGAAGATGCGGACCTCTGGAACAACATGGCTTTTTCCTATTCTCAGGTGGGGGAATACGAGAAAGCAGTCGAAGCCTATGAGAAAGCCCTTGAGCTCAGGCCGGACTATCCTAATGCATGGTATGGAAAAGCCCTGAACCTCAGCCAGGCAGAAAAATACGAAGAGGCTGTTGAAGCCTATGAGAAAGTCCTTGAGGAAAATTCGGATTATAAAGAGGCCTGGACAGGAAAAGGTATAGCTCTCGGACAGCTGGGGAACTACGATGAAGCAATTATTGCATACGATAAAGCACTTGAGATCGACCCTGGTTTTCTTGAAGCCTGGTATTACAAAGGAGTGGACCTTGATAGCCTTGGCAGTTACAAGCAGGCTCTGAAAGCCTACGAAAAAGCCGTGGAAATTGATCCTAAAAATGACGATGCCTGGAATAATATGGGCATAGATCTGGAAAACCTGGAAAGGTATGATGAAGCAATTAATGCTTTTGAAAAAGCAATCGAAATAAATTCCGAAAACTCCGATGTCTGGTATAACAAAGGATTTACCCTCAGCCAGGTGCAGAGGTTTGAAGAAGCTGTCGAAGCGTACAGAAAAGCCACACAGCTTGACCCTGAATATCTGGAAGCCTACTCAAGCCTCGGTTTTGTGCTGACTCAGCTCAAACGCTTTGAAGAAGCCCTGGAAACTTATGAAAAGGCACTTAACCTTTACCCGGATGCTGCAGACGCCTGGTTTGGAAAAGCTGTCTGCCTGAGTTTCCTCGGACGTGAAGACGAAGCTGAGGACGCATATATAAGAGCTGTGGAAATCGACCCCAGATATTCTGAGATTGGTGGGAACATTCAGTAAATCCGGAGAGATCTTTTCCCTCCTGATCTTACTTTCCACTTTCTTCTTACTTTCCACTTTCTTCTTTTAACTATAAGCCCCTGGGTTTAATGAGCTCGCTGCAAGAATGGGCATTTGCGTGATAAGCTGCGTGATAAGCTGCGTGATAAGCCGCGTGATAAGCTGTGTGATGGAATCTCTGGAGTAGTTCAGAGACCCGAAGAATATCTATCTCACGACCTCATCCGACGTCCTCAGGCTCATATGCATGGTCGAGAAGCCACAGTTAATTCCGACAGGGCCTGAACCTTACGGATTGTCATCAAGAAGTCACCCTTCCTACTTTATAATTTATCTTGGAAATTTTCACTTTTTTAGATTCGTTTCCTGGTTTCCGGAATGTCCGACAAAACCGATAAATCTAAAAATCGTAAAAAGATAAAATCCTGCAAAATACAGGACTCAGCAGCGAAAAACATAATTCTAAGCATGATTCTAAGCATGATTTTAAGCATAATTCTATATACCGGAAACGCTTTTCAAATAGATGTACATCTCCCTTTAAATTTAGAAACACTTCCCCACAGGGTGGAGCGGATGAAAGAATGAAAGGATGGATTCTTTACAAGAGCACGGCTGCCGAATTAAGGCCCGACCTGTACGAAATTCACCGCTTCATCGAGGTTGCGGGTGAGAAGGGAATAGAGCTCAGGGTTGTAAAACCCGACCAGTTCGACCTGATTGTAACAAGGGATGACAGAAAAAGCATTCTTCTGGACGGGGAAGTTGTCCCCCTTCCGGACTTTCTCCTGCCGAGAATGGGTGCAGGCACAACATATTTCGCACTTGCGGTTATCCGCCACCTGGAACGCCTCGGAGTTCGCGTTTTTAACTCTTCGCAGAGCATTGATACCGTCAAGGACAAGCTCTATTCCCAGCAGATCCTGGCCGAAAGAGGAATTTCGTCCCCCAATACAATGTTTGCCAAAAATCCGGTCAACATAAACCTGGTTGAAAAATACCTGGGCTTCCCTCTTATAGTAAAAGCCCTCTCCGGCTCCATGGGCAAAGGAATCTTCCTCTCGGAAAACCACGACAATTTCCGGGACATCATGGAACTGATCCATGTAACCAACCCCAATGCAAACATAATCCTTCAGGAGTTCATTAAATCCAGCCTCGGAAGAGATCTCCGCGTCCTCGTAATCGGAGGCCGGGCAGTCGCCTGCATGGAAAGAATTGCTCCCGCAGGTAGTTTCAAGTCCAACTATTCCAGAGGCGGAGAAGTCCGCAAATTCGACATGACCCCCGAGATAGAACAGCTGGCAACCGAAACCGCCCGCACTTTCGGACTCGACATAGCTGGCATCGACCTTCTCTTCAACGGCGACCACTTCAAAGTCTGCGAGGCAAATTCTTCCCCTGGTTTCGAGGGCATAGAAAAATGCTGCGAAGTCAATGTTGCAGGCATGATTTACGATTTTGTGAGGGGAAAGGTGGGGGAAAAGTAAAGGTCAAATCTTTGATCTGACATTCCACAGATGTCCTCAAATAAAGCATTCCTCTTGCTATCATTTTTGGAGAATTACTCCAAAATCTGCAATTATTATTTTGACCGAATATTCGAGAAATTGAAATTGAAATCTTTGAATGAAGGTACAAGGTCAAAAAGTGTGGAAGATTTCAAAACCACAGGTATGAATAACTTATGCAGTTTTTAGATAATCCAATAGCAGAAAAAAATAGTAAGAATTGAACAGACGCCTGCGAAAAGTGAGTAAAAAGCAAAGCGCCGTTTTTTAAAAACTTAAAATGAAGATTTCCAGCAACTCCAGTACCTTAAATCTCAATACTCTTTTGCCCTGCAAAGCCTTTATTCCGTAACCGTAACAGTTCCTTTCATAGAAGGATGGATAGAACACTCGTACTCATAGACTCCCGGTTTGGTAAACACGAAAGAGTAAGAGTCTCCGTCTCTGAGTGTATCAGACTCAAAATCAGGACCTTTTATTGTATGGGTAATTGAATCAAGGTTCGTCCATCTTACGGTATCTCCGGCTGATATTGTGACTTCTTCAGGGTTAAAGGCAAAATCCTTGATTGACACATCAACCGTCTGGCCTTCCCCTCCGGTTTCAGACGTTGCATTTGAAGCTGGAGTTACGGCTTCAACGGGAGTTACAGCTTCAATTGAAGTAATAGCTTCAATGGGAGTTACAGCTTCAACTGGAGTTACAGCTTCAACTGGAGTTACGGTTTCAACTGGAGTTACGGTTTCAACCGGAGTTACGGTTTCAGCGGGAGTCACTTCTTCGACCGGAGTTGCAGGCTCTTCGGCACCATTCTCTGCGCATCCTATTGCCAGAAATACGCTACATAAGACTAGCAAAATAACCAATTCTCTTCTCATTATTTTCCCCCATGCAAAATAAGAATGCTTTATAAATAACGTTTTGATTTTATAATAATTCCTACCAAATTCGGAATATAGTTCTTTTTCGGGATTATTGTATGTCAATAAGAGTTTTAAATGATGGCTATTTGATGTCAACTCATATCATTTTTTTCTCTATGCGTTTTATTGTCCTCTATTTATAAAATAGGGCTTCATGCGTCTTCGGTTAAGTGAGGAATCATGATAAATCGCATCCATTTCTACAAAAGTTTTCAAAAAAAACATCAGTTTATAAGATGGAGCAAGGTATCGATTTGAGGTTAATTGGACAAAATTTGAGGCATACTTCTGGTACAAAATCGATAGCCTTCAGGCAAGAAAATTCCTTGACCGATGACCAATGAAATTAGCTTAAATTAATTCCTGAGATAACTTCTGGGTAGTTTAAATTAACTTCAGTCGAATACCCCGCCAGCTTGCTCCGGGGTGCGCCAGCGCAACTTTGATTTATAAGATAAACTTCTGGGTAACTAAAATTAATTCATGAGGTAAACTTCTGGGACAATTTTAAGATATGTGTAGGGACTGATATAATGAAAAACAAAATAATTGCATTTGACTTTTTAAGAGCATTAGCAATAATTATGATTATTCCAGCTCACTTGAGTAATTTTTTATATTCTACTTATGGGAAATTAGCACTCTATGCCTTTGATCCTTACTTTGCAAACATGGGTTTGGGTCTCTTTATATTTATGAGTGGATACCTGATATATTACAATAATCACTCGATAAACTCGCTTCAAAACGCATTCGATTTCTATAGAAAAAGGCTTCTTAGAATCTATCCCCTTTACTGGGCTGCACTGGCCACATTTGTACTGGTATTTTTCGTATTTGCCCCGAGGTTAAATTCGGGCTTTGTTTTTCCCAATTCGGAAAATGTATTCGGTTTTTTTAATATATTTGTACATGTACTTGGGCTGCAAATCCTGCTTGCTCCGGCTTATGCATCTCCTATGCTAACGCTTTATTTTGTAGGTTTAATTGTTATTTTCTATGCCATTTATCCGTTTCTCATTATGTACTCAAAGACTACAAAACGTCTCTTACTTTCCTCTACCATTGTATATCTCGGATTCTTTTTAACCTGACTTTGACAGTTAGATAAAAATAAGTGCTCTCTATTTTGTGTAATTCGGTCAAATGAACATCACAAAACAGAGAGCATTCCCTACAATTCCTAACAAGAATATATGTGTTCCTATCGGCTCGATCCTTGCCGTCCAACTCTTTTATGAAAAGCTTAATTTCTGCGATATTTTTGGCAAACATAAAAGCAAAGGTCTTGATATCAATAGTTTACTAATCGGTTTGTTAAGCTACAAATTGACTGAGAATTTTAGTATCAAAGAAGCTGGCAAATGGTTAAATCAGGAAGAAATTCTCGGCATCTTAAATCTCGAAAGGTTTCATGAAAGAGTTCTTTACAGAACTCTTGAGCTTTTAGGACGTAACAGAGAGGAGATTATTTCTGATATTCTGGATTCTCTGTTTTCTGTCTACGATTTTGAAGAGACGAATATAAACCTTGACTGGACGAGTATAGTCCTTTACGGAACTAAATCCAACCTTGGTAAATACGGGTATAGTAGAGATCACAGGCCTGATAAGCTGCAAATAACCGTTGGAATAAGTGAATTAGCTGACCCCATTAACATTCCTATTGGAGTGACAGTGAATAAGGGAAACGTTCTTGATTTGGAGCACTTCTCTGACACATATAACCAGGTAAAAAGCAGACTTAAAAAAGGTTCTCTTATTGTTTTTGATAAAGGAGCCAATACTACAGAGAATATCAAGAGTATACAGGATTCTGAGATGGACTATCTCACTGCCATGAAACTGAATACGAGTGACGATAAAATTATTGAGAAATTTGATCTGGAAAGAGCGGAATGTATAGATTCCGAAAAAGGTATATATGGGATAAAAATCGTTAAGCCTAGCAGCATTAAGTATTTCTATTTCTCTGAATCTTTACAGAAAAGGCAGTTGGAAGCAAAGGCAAGAGCTGTTGTGAGGAAACTAAAGGAAGCAAAAGAGATTCACAAAGCGGTCATAAACAAAAAAAAGCTTCCGAAGAAATTCAGAGTAAATAATGAGTTGATTGAGATTGATTACTCTTTTAGAACTAAGCTCGAAGAGCTTAGTGACGACGAAGCTATAGAACTCCTGAAAGCTTCACTGATTAATGGAAGAGAAGGATTTTTCTGTCTGAAATCGAACAGAGATTTGACACTTGAAGATGCATTGATAATATACAGAAAAAAGGATTCTATTGAGAAAATATTCCATTCTTTGAAAAACGAAATTAATATCAAGCCATTAAGAGTGTGGTCGGAGGATAGCATTTATGGAGCTATTATCCTTGGATTTATCGCTCAATTATTCATATCGCTGATGCGATATGAATTTGAAGAGCTAAAACATACATCTACAAAATTCATTAAAAAAAGCTTGAAGAATTTGACACTTACAATCAAGTTCAAGATAAATAGAGTCAAAAACTATATTTTTGCGAATTTTGACCGGATCAATAGCTTGATAGTAGCAAAATGGAATGGAATTACATAGAATATGTAATAAATTTTTATAAAATTAAGAGAATTGTCAAGTCCAGTTGGGTCAAAAAAGAAGGGAAATATTCAGTACCAATTAGTGGATACTGTCAAACTTAGGTT